>CAXTRU010000066.1:3450-12986 GCA_964246665.1 uncultured Acidobacteriaceae bacterium | reverse complement strand
CTTGACCAGCACGCCGATAGGGTGGGGCCTCTTTTGAGGCAACGCCCGTGTTCGATCGATCCCCTCACGTGCGTGCTCGGCCTGCCGTGGGGCTTGTCGGTCACGCCAATGCACCCACGTCAGTTGCCATCTGGGTTGTTCACCCAGGCCAGCCAGGCCGCCGTATTCGTCGCATCCGGCAGCCATGCTTGGTATGGCTCCCCAGGTAAAGCTGAGGAGAAGACGCTGGCCGATCCAAAGTAAAAATTCTGCCATCCAAAGGGGTCGAAGCTGCCGTCCGACGCGATCTGAAACCCAACACTCGCCGGAGCCGGATGCACGACGCCCTTCGGGGTCACGAGCCCGCTGCTTCCCGTGACGGTGTATTCGTTGAAGATCGCAGTCATCCATGGAATGAGCATGGGCGCAATCGAGTCCACACAGCAGTGACCTACGGAATGCTGCGAAGCAAATCCCCAAGGCGCGCCCTGAACCCACCCGTTCAGAAAAAGAAAAAAAGGCCTCTGGTCCCCTGCCGCGGTGTCTTGCGCACTCACCAAGATAAGGGCCGGCACCTGCGCAAGTTTTGGACTGACCTCCAGGCTCCCAAGGTCGTAGTAGGCGGACGCGGGCGCATACGGAATTACACCCAAGACGCGATCCGGATGCTCCGCCGCGAGCGTCACCGAGAGGTACCCGGCAGCGGAGAAGCCCGTAACAAATACATTGGCATTCGCCAACTCCGGATGGCTGAGGCTGACGGAGAACTGGTTCAGCGCCTGAAACAAAGCGCGCCCCGGCCCCGCGCTTGCCACTGGCTGCAGATCGTCAAACGACGAAGCATTGCATTGGTAGGCGTACATCATCGCCATGTGAAGGTTCTGCGCAGCCGCAATCACCGCAGGGTCCTCAAACAGATTGAGGCTGTCCAGGCGTTCAAACACGACCAGCACAGCCGTTTGCGGGATTTGCGAGGGGGATTGCCCGGGGATGAGCACGGGCCCATTCGCAACCCGAAGGGCATAGGTGCAGGTATCAGCCATATCTTCGCCTGCAACCTTGGCCACCGTTGTTTCCGGCAGGTTCGGCTCCCGGACAAAGCCGCAACCGGTCATCAAGAGAGCCGGAAAGCCGAGCAGGCATACCAGCGCCCAAACCCGGAACCACCGTCCAAGAGCGATCATTGTTTCCTGCCAGAATTCAGAAGCTTCTAAGTACCTAGACTGTAACAAAGCTGATCGACTTCAGCTACAAGCCGTTTGCACGATCGCGAAACGGCTTGCGGGGTGGCCATCGACGATCGCCACGTCCGTAACTGCTTGCTCGCGTAAGGCTCACCAAAGAGGGACGACAGTTTTTATGTTCGCGCCCCGAATGAATTCTTCGGGGTACAAGCGCAGGGTCACTGTGCTGATTAGGTACAGTCGTCCGGCCGCAATGCCCCAGAAGTTCTATTTGGGTCCGCTTCTCTGTTTCCGGGGAGTGCGAAGATTATGCGAAGATAGCGCCAGTCCCATGGCCGCCGCTCCCCAACTGAACTTCTCGCCGGAACCAGCCTCACCCGACCTCCGCACGCTGCTTCACCAGACCTTCGGCCACCGAGAATTCCGTCCTCATCAGCAGCCGGTTTGCGAGGCCGCGGCTTCGGGCCGGGATGTACTGCTCGTGATGCCTACAGGCGCCGGCAAGAGCCTTTGCTATCAGCTTCCGGCGCTCGCCCGCGGGGGCACAGCGCTGGTGATCTCCCCGCTGATTGCCCTGATGGACGACCAAGCCCACAAGCTCGCCGCGCTGCAACTGCGCGTCGCGCGTATCCACTCCGGCCTGCCGCGGGAGGACCTGCGCGAGGCTGCCCGCGCTTACCTCGAAGGCCGCCTCGATTTCCTCTTCATCGCGCCTGAACGGCTGCGCGTGCCGGGCTTTCCGGAGATGCTTGCCAAGCGCAAGCCCGCGCTCGTGGCCATCGACGAAGCGCACTGCATCTCGCAATGGGGCCACGACTTCCGCCCAGACTACCGGACGCTGGGCCAGTTTCTGCCAGCACTTCGGCCGTCGCCGATCATCGCCCTCACGGCCACGGCCACCCCGGCGGTCCAGAAGGACATCCTTCGCGCTCTCGACCTGAAGGAGCCGGCGGTTTTCATCACGGGCTTTCGCCGCACCAACCTGCACATCGAGGTAGCTGAGACCTCCAAGCCGGAGCGCCTGGAGATGATGCGCAAGCTGCTCGCGCCCGACACCGCGCGTCCTGCCATCATCTATGCGCAGTCGCGCAAGGCCGCCGAAGAGATCGCGGGCACGCTCAACGGCAAGTATCCTGCAGCGCCGTACCACGCCGGTCTCGACCCAGGTACGCGCGACCGCGTGCAACGGGCCTTTCTCTCCGGCAAGCTCGACGTCGTGGTCGCCACCGTGGCCTTCGGCATGGGTGTCGATAAGGCCGACGTTCGCACCGTCATTCACGCCGCGCTACCCGGCTCGGTCGAGGGGTACTACCAGGAGATCGGCCGCGCCGGCCGCGATGGCCAACCTTCCCGCGCCGTCCTTCTGCACAGCTTCGCCGACCGCCGCACGCTGGAGTTCCTGCTGGAGAAGAACTATCCGCCGGTGCCGGACGTGGAGCGGGTCCTCGCTGCCGTGCAGGAAGCGCCCAGCAGCTTGGCCGACCTGCAACAGCAGCTTAAGCTCGATCGCGAAGTCGTTGAACAATGCGTCGACAAGCTCCTGATCCAAGGCGCCGTGACTGCCGATCTTGAAGGCACGGTGCTCGCCACCGCCAGCCCGAACTGGAAGGCAAACTACGAGCAGCAGGTCGGCTACCGCCGCGCCCAGATCGACAAAATCGTCGCCTATGCCGAAGGCGCCACCTGCCGCATGGCCGCGCTCATCACTCACTTCGGCGACCGAACCGACTCCGGCAAGCCGTGCGGGGTCTGTGATATCTGCAGCCCTCAAGGCACTTCTGCTTCCGATGCGCACCAGCCAGATGCGGCGGAAAAGGCGCAGATCTGTTCCCTGCTGCGAGCGCTGCAAAGCGGGCCGCGCTCCTCCGGCAAGATCTTTACGGACCTGGCCTGGACAGACCGCAAGTACTTCGACCACGTCACCGAGGCTCTGGCCCGCGCTGGCCTTCTGAACATCGCGAGCGACACCTTCCGCACGGACGACGGACGCGACATCACCTACCGCAAGCTGTCGCTGACCCCTGAAGGACGTGACGTGGACGACGCGGCCCTGAACACCGTCTGGCTGCGCCAAAGCTCTGACGGCAGGGGTGCCGCTGCTTCGCGCACAAAACGTTCGAAGACAAGCACCACAAGTTCCGGGCGACCACGGGCCGATCACGACGACGACCCGCTAACCGAGGATCAGGCAAAGCTTGAAGCCAACCTGAAGAAGTGGCGCGTAGAAGCCGCCCGCGCTCAGGGCATTCCGCCGTTCACCGTGTTCCACGACTCCGTTCTGCGTGCCATCGTGAAGGCTCAACCGGCCAACGTGGCGCAACTGGAAGCCATCCGCGGCATCGGTCAGGAGAAGTCGAATCGCTACGCCGCCGATCTCCTTGCCCTGTGCCGCGGCGAAGAGCCCGCCGTCTCGCACGCGAGTCGGCCTCATACACCGAAGCCCAGCCAGACCACACCGCAGCGAACACCAAAGCTCACCGGAACGGCCCAGCCGAGCTTTGTGACGGAACGGGAACGGGGCACACTGTCACAAGCCTCTACCCTGCAGCGCTCTGCCGCAATTCCTAAGTCAGCATCAGGTATTTCTCGCGCAACGATCTCGACAGACCGTCCACTGACACCTGCCGAACAGAGGCTGGAAGCCAACCTACGCACCTGGCGCAGTGAGCAAGCCACAGCCGCCGGCCTGCCTTCGTTTTTTGTGCTCAGTGACACAGCTCTGAAGCAAGTGGCCGTCACACAGCCAAGGTCCCTTGCCGACCTGAAGAGCCTGCCAGGTTTCGGCCCAGACAAGGCCGAGCGCTACGGTCCCGACTTGCTGAAGCTTTGCCATGCCGCGAGCGAGATGTCCGACTAAGCGTCAGGGTCGCCGTTAGGTGCCACCCAGGTTGCAGACTGCTGCCCCTTGCCTCGTGAGACCATACCCCTGATGAACACCGAACTCTTCGGCGTGGCCATTATGGCCGCCGGTAAAGGCACCCGCCTTAACTCCAAGCGTCCCAAAGTGCTCCACGAAGTCGGCGGCCAGGCTCTTCTGCTGCACGTGATTGCTGCAGCCGAAAGTATCGCCGCACCCGCGCAGATCTACTGCATCATCGGCCATGAGGCTGACCGCGTTCGCTCCGCCGTGGCGGCGACGGGCGTCGGCTTTGTGCTACAGGCCGAGCAGCGCGGTACGGGTCACGCCCTGCAACAGGTCAAGGCCCACTTCACCGCCACTGGCCAGACACCACCCGAGCACCTCCTTGTGCTCTCCGGCGATGTGCCTCTGATTCGGCCGGAAACCCTTGCCCGCATGCGCGACCTGCACCTCGCGGAGGGCGCGGCCATGACGATCCTGACCGCCGAGCCGCCGAACCCCACCGGCTACGGCCGCGTGCTGCGTACCGCCCCGCAGTCGGCCGAGGTGCAGGCCATCGTGGAGCAGAAATCGCTCCGCCCCGATCAGCTGTCCGCCCCTGAGATCAACTCAGGTATCTACTGCTTCCGTACCGCTGCGCTCTTCGCGCAGTTGGATAAGCTTTCCACCGATAACGCTCATGGCGAGTTTTACCTCACCGATGTCGTCGCGCTGCTGAGTGCTGCCGGCGAGCGCGTGGTGGCCATCAAGGCCGACTCCGTCGACGAAGTTCTGGGCGCCAATACGATTGCCGAGATGATGCACCTCGATGCCGCGCTTCGCCTGCAAACCGCGCAGCGTTTGATGGCCAACGGCGTGACAATCTTCCGCCCGGAAACCTGCACCATCGACGCCGCCGTGGAAATAGCTCCGGACACAGTCATCGAGCCCTTCGTCCAGCTGCTCGGCAACACGCGTATCGGTACCGAATGCCGCATCCGCTCCTACTCGGTGCTTCAAAACAGCACGCTGGCTGATGGCGTTCTAGTCCGCAACGGCTGCATCCTGGACGACGCCACTGTGGGCGAGGACGCGATCCTCGGTCCGTACGCCCATTTGCGCCCCGGCAGCGAAATTGGGCCGGCGGCTCACCTCGGCAACTTCGTTGAGACCAAGAAGGTAAAGCTCGGCCGCGGATCGAAAGCCAATCACCTCAGCTACCTTGGCGATGCGGTCATCGGTGAGGGCGTCAATATCGGCGCAGGCGCAATCACCTGCAACTACGACGGCGTACATAAGCACACAACGGAGATCGGGAACGGCGTCTTCGTCGGTTCGGATTCGACGCTGGTTGCGCCCCTCAGAGTCGGTTCCGGAGCCTACATCGCTGCCGGATCCTGCATTACCGAGGATGTGCCGTCGGAAGCCTTGGCCCTTGGCCGCAGCCGCCAGGTGACCAAGGAAGGCTGGGTGAAGGCCCGGCGCTCCCGTTCGTAAGCTTCTGCTGTATACCATTTGGCGCCACTCTGGCGACTCGCCCCAGGCAGTGTTTGCCATATCTGCAGAACGTGCTACAGTAAACCATCGCTTGGCTATGGGAAACCATAACGGCGAGAGCTTTCTGGGACGTTTCGTCCCGACAAGTTGCGTCACTGGCCTCCCGGCACGGGCTCACAAGGTTCGTGCCGTCTTTTTTGCCTGGCACGCAGTGCGGGTCCTGGAACGTACACCCAGCTCAAGCATCTATACTGATGTTGTAGGTTTCGTTCTTTGACACCAGCCCAATGCAATGTTGGTGCCGGCCACCCAAGTGGGGGCGTCACGGCTTCGACGGGATTGCTTGCGGCAAAGAGGCATGCCGGGGTGTGGACACCCGTAATCGCTCACAAAACTATAAGTGCCGAACCTCAGTTCGCTCTTGCTGCTTAATTAACTAAGTAGCCGATCGCTCAAGCTTCGCCTACGGGCCTGTACCGATCGTCGCACAGTAGGCTGGTCTGCGGAGTTCCGTCTGGACGCCAAAGATGAGACCAATCAGGCTGGTGACCGTCGCATCTTCGCCCGTTCTAAGCGCCGGTCACGAGACAAAGATGAACCTGGGAAAAGCATGAATGCTCTCTGCTGACAGCCGTTTCGGACGCGGGTTCGACTCCCGCCGCCTCCACCACTTCTCGTTCGCCTTGCGTGTCTTCATGGGTTCTGACCTGATTTGCGACACCTAAGCGAACAGCCCGTGCGTTACCCCACCGAAGTGCAATTTTGTCCCACCGAGGACGCTTGCTACAGTTGAGCCCGTGCTGGGTTCCCTTCTCCTTCTTGCGACCACGCTGGCTCGTCCGTCCGACGGCGGCAGCCCCTCTGCGGACACAACCAAGGGTGCCTCACTGCTTCGCGGGTGCCAGGCGGAGATGCGCTTGATGGGCGTGAACTCGTTGGAACACGCTGCGCCGATCGATCTGATCAACGGAGCCTATTGCATCGGCTACCTGAACGGCTTCACGGCGGCGCTCCCGTCAGCCTCGACGCTGATTTGTACACGTCAGGAGAGCATGGCGGCTATGGTGCGGGCGTACGTCACGTACATGGAGCAAAATCCGGCGTTGCTCGACGAAGATAAGCGGGTTGGTCTTCGGCTTGCGCTGCAGATTGCCTTTCCCTGCGGAGCGTCTCGCTGAGCGGACGTGCATTAGCTCTCGGCTGCCAAGCGGCCGTCAAGCAGGCGAAGAACACGGTCACAACGGCTGGCAACATCGCCATTATGGGTCACCAGCACGGCAGCCAAGCCCTGTTCACGGCATAGCCTCTGCAATAAGGCGAACAGGCTCGCGGCCGTCTCCTCGTCCAGGTCGCCGGTGGGCTCGTCGGCAAGCAATACGGAGGGTCCGGTCACCAAAGCTCGTGCAATGGCAACGCGTTGCTGTTCCCCGCCGGAGAGTTCCCCGCTGCGGTGCGACGCACGCGATGCAAGCTCCACGCGCTCCAACCAGCGACGTGCCTCCCCTTCGGCGGCTTGCTGACGGGTGCCGCGCGCCAGCAGGGGCATCGCGACGTTCTCCAGGGCGGAAAACTCCGGCAGAAGGTAGTGGAACTGCCAGACATACCCGATCCATCGGTTGCGGACACCGGCAAGCTCCTGCTCCGGCAAGCGGCCCAAGGCAGTCGGTCCGACCCAGACTTCGCCCGCAGATGGCCGATCGAGTCCGGCAAGCAGGTGAAGCAATGAGCTCTTCCCCGCACCGCTGCGTCCCACGATGGCGACCATCTCGCCCCGCCGGACCTCCAGATCGAGCCCGTCAAAAAGTTTGAGGCCAGCTCCGGGGTGGGCCAGCGATGGGTACACCTTGGACAGGTTCACAGCGCGGAGCACCGCCTCTGTGCCGCTCGGGGCATCCGGGCTCACATGATCGATGCGCAGGTCCGCCGTCAATCTGTCGCGACCTTACCGCCATCGTCGTCGTGAGCGGTATCAACGCTTGCTTCCGCGGCCGACGCGGACTCCACCTTGGGGGAGATCCTTGGAGCTATAGGCGCTGGCT
This sequence comes from uncultured Acidobacteriaceae bacterium, assembly GCA_964246665.1. Taxonomy (GTDB): domain Bacteria; phylum Acidobacteriota; class Terriglobia; order Terriglobales; family Acidobacteriaceae; genus Granulicella. Next base: position 5,448 of record CAXTRU010000066.1, on the reverse strand, counting down.
TCGTGCTGGGCGCCTCCGAGACAACAGCATGAGTTCGGGGTCGCCACTCAGGTTTAAAGGCGATCCCCAAGCGGTTCCACGCGTTGATGTTGGCGATCGCAAAGGTGAGATCAACCAGGTCCTTGCCCTGAAAGAAGCGGGAAACGGCAGCGTAGTCCTCATCGGCGGCGTGGCCGTCCTGCACATTGGTAACAACCTCAGTCCAACGCAGGGCAGCCTGCTCCCGTGGGGTCAGCGCGTCTGAGGCCGGGGCGTCCATCACTGCCTTAATACGGCTTTCGGGCTCGTGGTGCTTGCGGAGCTCCGCCCGGTGCAGTTCCGTGCAGAACTCGCATCCATTCAGCACCGACGCCCGCAGATACACCATGCCCAGCAGCACCGGTCCCAGCGCGGTCCCGGTGTTGACGTAGTGGCCAAACGCGGAGAGCGTGGCGTACCCATCAGGGGCGAGCTCGGGGTAGCGCAGCCGTGCGGACATCAGCGTCCCTCGCCCGCAGGTTGGCAAACACATCGTTGCTTACTCATAGCGCAAAGCCTCTGCTGGCAGGATAGCTGCCGCCGACCGCGACGGATACAACGTCGCGAGAAGCGCAATGGTCACCGACACCACGCTGACGAGCACGGCATCCAAGGCGCGCGGCGCAAACGGCAGATGGTCGATGGAGTAGACGCCAGGGTCAAGCTGAATGAAGCGGTAATGCGCTCCCAGCAGACTGCCCGCATAGCCGACGACAAGTCCAAGCGCCGTGCCCACGGCCGAAATCAACACGCCCTGCAGCAGGAAAATGCGCCGCACTTGCGCCGAGGTCACGCCGAAGCTCATCATCACGGCGATGTCGCGGGTCTTCTCCATCACCATCATGGTCAGTGCACTCAGAATATTCAGCGCAGCCACCACCACAATAAGCGCGAGCACGACGAAGGTGACGGCCTGCTCCAGCTTCAGCGCCCGAAACAGCTCGCGATTCTGCTCCTGCCAGGTCGTGGCTTGAAAGCCAGGGCCGGCCGCCTGCTCCAACGCATGAGCCACCTCCGGGGCACGATTCAGGTCGTCCAGCCGGAAGCTCAGCACGCTGACGAGGTCGGGCTCGGAGAACAACCGTTGGGCGTCCGCAAGCCGCATGAACGCGTACGCCGAGTCGTACTGGTAAAAGCCCGAGGAGAAGAGGCCCGTCACCTGGAAACGCTGGTAGCGCGGAACAAGGCCGAGGGGAGTGAGTTCGCCCTGGGGGCTGGTGATCAGCAGCGTGTCACCCACGCCCGCGCCTAGCGTTGTGGCAAGGTCATGCCCGATGACGATGGGCGGCGTCGTGGGCAGTGTGGAAAGGGTACCTTGCTCCGCAATCATGCTCGAAGCTTCGGGCGCGAGCTGCGCGTAGCTGCCGTCCTTCACCGATTGCAGCAGGTTGCCGATGTGCAGCTCATCCTCGGGCACAATGCCTTTGATCAGGGCCCCGCCGGACCGCGGCCCTCGCGAGATCAGCACCTGACCGTAGAGCCCCGGCGCCACTGCCTCAACATGATCGAGGTGCGCCAGCCGCGCCATCAGGGGGCGCCAGTCGCGGATGCCGTCCCCGGCGATCCGCAGCAGCTCCACATGGGCCGTTGCGCCGACCAAACGATCTTGCAGGTCGCGTCGCATGCCGTTTGTGATCGCCAGCGCAATGATCAGCGCCGCGACACCGGCCGCCACCCCTAGAACTGAGATTCCTGTAATCAGCCCGACAACGGCCTGACGGCGCCGCGCGCGCAGGTACCGGGCCGCGACAAAGAGCTCAAATTGCACATGTCTATCCTAGCGGTAGCTACTGGCAAAGGCTTGGCCGCAGGTCCCTGGCCCAACCACGCCCCACTCGTTCTCGGCGGCTCACCGATCTTTCCAAGGCCCCTTTGGCTCGGGCACACCCGTCGGTCCGGGGATGAGTTTGTCTGCCACCGTTCCGGTCACGAAGGCGTACACACCTTTGCCCATCAGGTCGACTACCTGCTCGTCCACGG
>CAXTRU010000066.1:307-3394 GCA_964246665.1 uncultured Acidobacteriaceae bacterium | reverse complement strand
GGATTTGGTCGTTCAGGAGGCGAAGATTTAGGTGCAGAAACGACCCGACCGGGCCACGCAGTCCGGCCTGCGCCATCCATCCCCGAACAGCGCCAAGGAGCACACCCTGCCCCCAATGCATGGTCCAGTTCATCCAAAGCCGGTCGCTGTCGGGCTTGTGGGGCTGTCGCAGCAGCCGCTCCAGGGTATGTGCCGGCACGTAGGAGTCCGGTCGCCCCGTGAATGTCTGCTCAAGTTTTTCTGCCAAGGTCATTGCCGCGACCCCCGCTGCCCCGGCCACCAAACCGCACAACACAGCCCGTTTGCTCATCAGGTTTTGGATGCGCTGCTGCATCGCGATGTCGTTCGTTCTTTCCGACGGCCCTCGGCTCGGGTCATACAGGTCGGATTGGGTTTGACACGCTGCCCTGATGGCGAGCGATCCTGGACAGCTGTTCCGCCCCAGCAGAGGGCGCATCTTCCTTCCTTTTATGATTCATCCCACATCTGCACCTTTTGTTGCATGGCAGTGCCGCTTGCGACCGTTTTCCCACAGAGGCGTCCAATCTCTAGTAACCACCACGTGGTTCACGCTTCCGCAATTGTGCGAAGCGCGGATACACTGGGAAACAACTCTCTGGCTGCCCCAAAGGCATTCAGTTCCCTTCGCCGCAAACGATCGCGGCGGTCTCGGTTTTCCATCGCAGACCACGCCCTCTCCGGTTTTCGGGCGAGGGTGATGGGTCGAAGGGGGAGCATGTTCGAACGCTATACAGAGAAAGCGCGGCGCGTCATCTTCTTTGCGCGCTACGAGGCGAGTCAGTTCGGTTCGCCCTACATTGAAACCGAACACCTCCTGTTAGGACTTCTGCGTGAGGACAAGGCGCTGACCAATCGGTTCCTGCGCTCGCACGCATCCGTAGAATCCATTCGCAAACAGATCGAACAACACACCACGGTCCGCGAAAAGGTGTCCACCTCGGTCGACCTCCCGCTCTCCAACGAGTGCAAGCGTGTGCTCGCGTACGCAGCCGAGGAAGCCGAGCGTCTCAGCCACAAACACATCGGGACGGAGCACCTTCTTCTCGGCCTGCTGCGCGAGGAAAAGTGCTTCGCCGCGGAGATCCTGACCGAGCGTGGTCTGCGTCTGCCAGCCATCCGTGAAGAGCTGCAACGCTCCACCCAGGAAAAGCCGCAAAGCTCATCCTCGTCTTCAGGTTCCGGCTCCAAACAGCGTGGTCAACAGCAGGAACAGTCCATGCTCGCCGAGTTTTCACGCGACCTCACACAGGCGGCGCAGGACGGGACGCTGGATCCCCTTGTCGGCCGTGACTTCGAGGTGGAGCGCGTCATTCAGATTCTCTGCCGCCGCACCAAGAACAACCCCGTGCTGATCGGCGAGCCTGGCGTGGGTAAGACGGCCATCGTCGAAGGTCTCGCGCAGAAGATTGCCGACGGCGAAGTGCCCAGCTTCCTCGCGGAAAAGAAGGTCCTTTCCCTCGATCTCAGCCTCATCGTGGCCGGCACCAAGTACCGCGGCCAGTTTGAGGAGCGCCTGAAGACGATCATGAAGGAGCTGATGGAGAACCAGAACTCCATCGTTTTCATCGACGAGCTGCATACGCTGGTCGGGGCCGGTTCGGCAGAAGGTTCGCTCGATGCCGCCAACATCCTCAAGCCCGCTCTCAGCCGTGGCGAAATCCAGTGCATCGGCGCCACGACTCCGGCGGAGTTCCGCAAGTCCATCGAAAAAGATCGCTCGCTGGAGCGGCGCTTCCAGGCTGTGAAGGTGCCGCCGCCCAATGAGGAAGACGCGATCAAGATCATCATGGGCATCCGCGAGAAGTACGAGAAGTTTCATGCCGTCAGCTATACCGACGACGCGATCAGCTTTTCCGTCTCGCACTCCAATCGCTATATTCCGGACCGCTTCCTGCCGGACAAGGCCATCGATCTGATCGACGAGGCCGGTGCCCGCGTGAAGCTGCGCCAGACCACCCTGCCCGAGGAGCTCACCGAGGTCCAGAAGCGGATCAAGTTCATCGTGCACCGCATGGAAAACGCTATTGCGAACCATGAGTTCGAAAAGGCGCGCTTCTACTCCGACGAGGAGCGCAAGGAGCGCGAGAACCTTCGCTCTCTGCGCGATAAGTACCACCTCGATGAGTCGAGCTCCGGCATCGTCACCCGTGAGGACATCGAAGACGTCGTCTCTCGCTGGACCGGCGTGCCGATCACCTCGATCAAGGAAGAAGAGACACAGAAACTTCTTCGCGTCGAGGAAGAGCTGCACAAGCGCGTCATCGCTCAGGACAAGGCCATCTCGGCCCTGGCTCGCGCGATCCGTCGCTCCCGTGCCGGGCTCAAAAGTCCCGCTCGCCCCATCGGTTCGTTCCTGTTCCTCGGGCCGACCGGCGTCGGCAAGACCGAAGTTGCCCGTACCTTGGCCCAGTTCCTTTTCGGCTCGGAAAAGTCGCTGATCCGCTTCGATATGTCGGAGTTCATGGAGAAGCACTCCGTTTCGAAGCTCATCGGTTCGCCTCCGGGCTACGTTGGGTATGAGGAGGGCGGTCAGCTCACGGAGCGCGTCAAACGCAGCCCGTACTCGGTCGTTCTGCTTGACGAAGTCGAAAAGGCTCATCCGGACGTCTTTAACTTGCTGCTGCAAGTCTTTGAGGACGGTCAGCTTACGGACGGCCTGGGCAACACCGTCGACTTCAAGAACACGATCCTGATCATGACCTCGAATATCGGGGCCAAGCACCTCATGAAGCGTGAGAGCCTCGGTTTCCAGTCGAGCAAGGATGAGGTCGTCTTCGAGAAGATGCAGGAGATGGTGATGGGCGAGGTAAAGCGTACCTTCAACCCCGAGTTCATCAACCGCCTCGACGAGGTTATCGTCTTCTCTGCCCTGACGGACAGCGAACTCATGCAGATCCTTGAGCTGCTGGTCCAGAGCCTCAACACCAACCTCGTCCACAAGGCGATCACGATCTCCGTGCAGGACGAAGCCAAGAAGTGGATCCTGGAGAAGACGCTGGTCGATCGCTCCTACGGTGCGCGTCCGCTTCGCCGCGCCCTGCAGCGCTACATCGAGGATCCTCGTTC
>CAXTRU010000066.1:0-297 GCA_964246665.1 uncultured Acidobacteriaceae bacterium | reverse complement strand
CGGGCAGATCGCCGAGCGACCGGCGTTCCTGGAGGTCTATCTGGACGCCAACCAGCTCTTCTACCGTCCCGTCTCACCGGATGGCAGCACCGAAGAGCCGGCTGTCGGTCTCGCACTGACGACTGCCTAGTAACGGAGCGAAGCCTCAACAAGACTCCCCGGAGATCATCTCCGGGGCGTCTTTGTTTCCTTGCCACTTCTGCACTTACATCAACCGCGAGGCCTGGGCAATCACCCTGGTCCCGGCCGCCATCGCGTAGTCCTGCGCCGTATCCAGCACATAGCCGAACAGGCTAA
>CAXTRU010000065.1:0-13008 GCA_964246665.1 uncultured Acidobacteriaceae bacterium | reverse complement strand
TCCCAGCTCCGTCTCGTGCCAAGGTCGACATGCCCTGCATCAGGGCCATCGTCATCGCTGCAAGAGCCTGCGGGTTTGCTGTGCTGGGGAGTTGCCCCTCACGGATATCTCGCTCTGCCCTCTTCCTTAGCGCCTTCCGGTTTGCCTCACGAACATTCTTGAGGGCCGCTCGAACTCGCTCCGACGCACCGGATCCGCTGGAAGCCGCACTTGCCACCAGACACCCGGCAGGGGCGTCGTGCTGAGTGAACCATCGCGCAGAGCCCTCCAGGAGCTCCTGAGCAGCATGCCGAGCCGAAGGGGCTTCCGCAATCAGCTCAGGGGTACCCTTCGGTCCCGGGTGGGCATACCTGTCCAGACACTCAAGAAAGAGCGTTTCCTTGTCCCCGAAGGCGGTGTAAAGGCTTGGGGCACTGATGTTCATGGCCCGGGTGAGGTCGGAAACGCTTGTGGTTTCGTAGCCGGTTCGCCAAAACTGCAGCATCGCAGCCTTAAGCACCTTTTCCCGATCAAACGAGAGTGGCCGGCCAAGACGCTTCACCCCGGGATGTTCAAGCTTTTCCATACAAAACATTATGAAATTCCTTGACCGCAGACCGCAACCCCTTCATACTTGCGTAGTGTTCATTACAGAAAGAGGAGAAAAAGTGGATCTGCAGCTGAGGGGAAAGCGTGCGTTAATCACAGGGAGTACAAGCGGCATCGGAGAACAGATTGCCAAGACACTCGCCGCGGAAGGCGTTCAGGTTGTCGTTCATGGCAGGCGAGAGACCGAGGCGAACCGCGTTGTACGGGAGATCACGGCAGCGGGTGGAACGGCTGTCGCAGCCATCGGTGACCTTGGACGTGATGAGGAAGCGGCTGAGGTTGCGAAGATCGCCCTTTCGGCCTTCGGCGGCATCGAGATCCTCATCAACAATGCCGGAGTGTTCCCCATGAAGCCATGGCTGCTTTCTACGGCAGCTGAGTGGCTGGAGTTATATAACGCGAATGTGGCTTCCGTCGTACGGCTGGTGACGTCGCTTGTTCCGCAAATGGTTGAGGGCAAGTGGGGCCGTGTTGTCATGCTGGGCAGCTTTCTCGGCCCCATGCCGGGCCCGCCTATGGCCAACTACGGTACGACGAAGGCTGCCAACATCGCCCAAGCTGTCTCATTGGCGAAGGAACTTGGCGGGACAGGTGTGACTGTAAATACAGTCAGCCCAGGTCCGATTCGCACACCCGGCATGGAAGCCGGAGCCAGAGAGATGGTGACCTCACAGGGGCAGGAGTATGACTTCCATTCGTTCGAGCAGTTCTACGTACAGCAAACACGTTTGCCGGCAGGAAGAATCGGCTCGCCGACCGATGTTGCAAACATGGTCGCGTACCTAGCGAGCCCCCTTGCCAACTTCATCACGGGTGCCAACCTCAGAGTCGACGGTGGCATGATGCCGACAAGTAACTAGGACACCGAACCGGGAGGAGCAGAAGGCCCGCAGCGAAGGGCAGACGGAGGCTCCGGGGCAGCGCTCGGATAAAGGCATCAGGACTGTCCAGGAAAGATTCGGACGAGGCTGGCACGATGCGCAACGGTACCTTTTTGCGGGGATCACCGTTACCAAGGATCATGTGTTCCTCCTTGTGCTCGTGCCGCTTTCAGGGTCCAATAAACCCAGGTCCAACCCGACTCTGGAGCCGCATTGCACGTCCGTACCTTCACTGATCGACTGAAGCACTGCCTCGCCTGTCTGCTCTGCCTGGCTTCACTGGTAACCGCCATGCTGAAGCCATGCACCGCCCACGCGTATTCGCTGCTTACGCATGAAGAGCTGATCGACCTAACGTGGCAAAGCTCCATTGTGCCGCTGTTGCTGAGCCGCTATCCCACACTCACGCCCGAACAACTGGAACACGCCCGCGCGTACGCCTATGGTGGCTGCGTCATCCAGGATATCGGCTACTACCCCCTGGGTGATGCCTTCTTTTCCGACCTGACCCACTATGTGCGCTCCGGCGACTTCGTCGTTAACCTGTTTCGCAATGCCGGCAACGCAGATGAACTCGCGTTCGCAGTCGGCGCGCTGTCGCACTACATCGGCGACTCGGTAGGCCATAGCACAGCCACCAACCTGGCCGTGCCGGTTGAGTTTCCCAAGCTTCGCGACAGGTACGGCGATGTGGTGAGCTACGCCGAAGGCGAGCACCAGCATGTGCAGACAGAGTTTGCTTTCGACATCAACGACATCGTGCAACATCGCCTGGCGCCGGTGCACTACCTTCGTCATGTCGGGCTGCAGGTGCCCACCAAGCAGCTCGCCCTGGCGTTCTACCAGACCTATGGCCTCACGGAAGATTTCACCGTGCATCGCAAGCGCCGCATCAACGTGGGCGCGTACCGCTTTGCGGTGCACCACTTCATCCCGCGCATCGCGTATGCCACCACGCTGCTGCATCGCAAACACGAACCCGCCGACCTGAACACGCCGGAGATCCAGCAACTGAAGCGCGAGATCGCCACCATTGAGCAGCAGAACCACTGGGACGAGTACCGCCGCAAACCCGGGCTTGGCACGTACACCCTGGCCGGCGTTCTGTTCCTTCTGCCCAAGGTGGGGCCGCTCAAGCTGGTGGCCGTGAAGGGGCCTACGGAGAAGACCGAAGCGGATTATGTGCGCTCTGTGGTTCAGTCAGAAAGCCAGCTGAAGGGTGCGCTGCACCGCTTTACGCCGCCGCCAACGCTGAAGCCCAGCGCACAGGCGGCAGCGGCGGCGGACACGCACTCTGATCCGCCCCCATCGATGCCGTCGCTCGCCAAAGCCGGTGCCTCGCAAGACACGCCCCGAGGTTCCGCCGACCCGCGCCATCCGCTCAAGAATCGCGATCTCGACACCGGCAACCCGGTGAAGCCCGCCGGCTATCGACTGACGGACCAGACGTATGCCAGCCTGCTGCACCGGCTGGCCGCGCATCCGGAACAGCCCGTGCCGCCGGGCGTAAAGGACGACGTTCTGGCGTACTACAGCAATCTCGACCTTCCGTTCGCCACCAGGAAAGACCCGCAGGCATGGGCTGCCCTGCAAACGGATCTGAACACGTTCAAGACGATCCCCACCAGCCGCCAACCCGAGCCGTATCCCACCTACGGCGACGACAACGCCAACGCCGATGAGCAGTCGCCAACTTCTGCCCTGAGTTCCGTCAGATAGGGTATTTGTGCGTCGTGTAGCTCACTGCACGGTGACGGCAATGTTGACCGTTTGTGCCACGACACCGCCCGTGGTGACCGATGGCGTGAGGACGACCGGCACGGTATAGCTGCCCGCAGCTGCGTTGTTGTTCGTGCCCCCGCCACATCCTGCAACGCCCAGCAGGCCTGCACACAACAGCATCGCCACGCTCATATGTAGGAGCCCACGCAAGCCCTTGCGACGACGCCGCAACCCGAAGCCCATCAGTCCCAGGGTGCCCGGCAACAGCAAGCTTGCCGACCACACGCGCGCGCCCTGCCACGCTCCGGGTCGTGCTGAACCCTCGATCATTGCGCTTGTGCTGGCCGCATTGGTCGCGATGGTCAAAGTGAAAGACTGCGTATTTGCACCCGCAGCCTGGGTTTGAATGGGCGCGAGGCTGCAAGCAAAGTGCGCCGGCAACGTGCCGCACGTCGGCGTCACCGTTCCGGTGTAGCCGCCAACGAACGTGACCGAAAGCGTCGATGTGCCGGAGGCCCCACTTGCGATCGTCAACGAGGCCGGATTCGCTGACGCGGTAAAGCCGGGCGCCACAATGGTCTCAGTGATAGCCGCTGAGGTCGAGCCACCAAATACCCCGGCCGCCGTATAGGTCGCCGTAATCTGATGTGTGCCCGCCGTCAGCGTCGACGTCATGTACGTGGCGACGCCGTTGCTCAGCGTGCCTGTGCCCAGCGTGTTGGTTCCGTCCTGAAACGTCACTGTTCCGGCAGGCGCGCCGTAGCTCGTGGACGCCGGCGTGACGGTCGCGGTGAACGTCACCGCCGCTCCCGGATTTGCCGTGGCGCTGGAGGTGGTCACCACGGTGGTGGTCCCCACTGCGGCGTTCAGCAACGGCACGGTCGTCACCTGCGAGACGGCACTGCTGTTGCTCAGGTCGCCCATGTAGACGGCCGTGAGCGAAAGGTTCGTGCCGGCGGCGCCAGTAGGTGTAAACGTGATCTTCGCGGTCCCGGTCGCATCCATCGCCGCGGATCCCACAACACTTGTGCCGTTAAACAGCGTCACCAAGCCGGAAGGAACGACCTTCACCACGGACACTTCGATCGCCGTCACGGTCAGGCTCTGGCCGGCAAGCCCCGCTGCCGGCGCACTCAGCGTGAAGCTGCCCGCCGTGGGTGGATGAAGGCTGGCCGCCGCTGCCGCCGCGGCCCAGTGATGCCCCGTGGTCGTCGGGTGCAAGCCGTCCCAGATCAAGTACGTGTCCGGGCTCCCCGTCACGGTATCCGCGGCGGTGGTGATGTCGCCAAAGCCATACATCATGGGGCTCGCCGCAATCTGGCCGAAGGACGTAAAGACGTCGGCCGGGTAGATCTTCAGCGTCGTTCCCATCGCGGCCTGCTGCAGCTGCGTGATGCCCGTAGCCAGCCCTTGCGCAAAGACGGCCGAGGCCTGGTTCAGCGCGGTGACAGCTGCGGGGCCTTGCGCCGCGGCGAACGCTCCCAGGGGCGGCACATTGGGGATGAGGAACGTCGTCGCTCCTTTGGCGATGAGCTGCTGCACCAGCGCCAACTCATTGGCGACCGCGGTTTGCGCGGCAGCCACGGGATCCTGGCCTGCGGACGCGGCGTGCAGCAGATCGTTCGATCCACCCCACAGCACATACAGCGTGCCGGCGTTCGGGGTCGGGTTCGTTGCCAGGTACGTCGTTACCTGCTGCCCCATGTTCTGCAACGTAATCGAGAGCGGCACACCGAGGTAGGTTCTCGTCTCAGTGGTGGTGCCGCTCCCCGTGGTCGCATCGCCATAGGCGTATTCAGTGCCGCCGTCCAACGAATCCTTCAGGGTCAGCCCATACACCGCGGCCAGCTGCTCAATCCACACGCCCTTATACGCGGTCGACGCTGCGGGTTGGGTGTCGGTGCCATCGGTAAAGCGGCCGTCGGTGTAGTCGAACCCCAACGTCGGATTGTCCGCTGGATAGCGAATCTTGTACTGGCTCTGCGTCAGGTTCGCGATGTTGCCGGTGTCGGAGAGCGAGTCACCAAAGACAACCACGCTTGTGATGGTGGAAGCCGTCTGCGCCGGCGAGGACAAGGGCAGCAGGCAAGCCAGCGAGGCAAGGCACACCAACACGAAACGGCGAAGCAGTGGCATGGGGAACTCCGTTAGAGACTGCGCTTTCGTTTGTGCCGCCAATGTACCACCAACCGTCGCCCAACAGAAAAAGGCAGCGCCGCAGCGCTGCCCTTTTCTGTAACGCAACCTAGGCCGCAGCTAGAAGACGATCTTGGCCGCCAACTGCAGCTGCCGTGCAGACCCTGCATCGCCGATAGGGAGACGCGTGGAGCTGATCAAACCAAACGTGCTGGTTGCCGAGCCCGTTGCGGTCAGGTTGGGGTTGGAAAAGTTTGCATGGTTGAAGATGTCGAACGCATCGATGCGCAGTACCAGCGATGCATGCTCCACAAGTTGCGTGGTTTTTTGCAGCGAAACGTCGGTGTCCTCAAATCGCGGCCCTGTCAGCGCATTGCGTTGCAGGTTGCCAAAGCCTGCGGGCTGCACATAGAAGCTGCAGTTAGCGACCGTCAGCGTCGTGCAGACCGTTGCATTGATGAACGGCACCAGCCCGGTCGTGGTCGTTACGCCACGGCCAGTGGAGTAGTTCTTGTTCAGCACCGTGGGCCGCAGGGTCGCCGTACCCGTGTATGTGGTGTTGCTAAGCAACACGTTCATCGGGTTTCCGGTTTGCTCCTGGTTCACCAGCGCCAGCATGAAGCCATCGACAAAGCGGTTCTGATGGAAGGGCAGGTTATACACGCCGGAGATCACGAAATGGTGCCGAGCATCGAAGTCGCTCAGCCCATAGTTGCCGCGCGGATTGTTCTGGTCCTGCAAAGTCACCGACGACGCCAACGAGTTGATGTCCATGCTCTTGCCATAGGTGTAGGTCGTGTTGAACTCAAGGCCATGGCCGAAGTCTTTCACCGCCGTCACCCACAGCGCGTTGTAGTTCGAGATCGAGTCGGAGTCCTGGTACGTGATGTTGCCCAGCGTTTCGCCTCGCGCGAAGCCGAGCGCGGACGACAAACGCTGATAGGGCCGCGTCGTGGTTCCTAGCGGGCTGTACTGGTTGATGTTGCGGCTTAAGCGAAGATGGTGACCACTGGATCCGATGTAGCCGATCTTCAACACCGTTCCGCCCAGCACCTGCTGCTCCACATTGAGGTTATAACTTTCAGTGTAGGCATCGCGGAAGTGCGGGTTCACGGCCTGCGGCGATACCGAAGAGCCGGGCGTATACAGCGACGCCACAGGCAGTGCTGTACCTGTAACGTTCACTGGAGTGGCGAAGGGGGGATTTCCCGCAAGCCCGCTATCCACGCTGTCGGTCGGCTCGTCCGTCAGCACGCCGAAGCCGCTGCGTACGATGGTTTTGCCTGAACCGAACACGTCATAGCTAAAGCCCACACGCGGCTCATAGTTGTACGACTGATCGAACGGCACATGTTGTTGCTGCAACGAGCCTGTCACCGTGTCGAACTGCACAAGACGGTTCTCCGCATCGACCGGTGTTCCGTTCCACTCAAAGCGGAAGCCTGCCTCGAGAAGCAGGCGCGGCGTCACCTTCCAGGCATCGTCCACAAAGCCCGCCACCGCTGAGTTGAACAGGCGAAACTTCACCACCTGCGGTGTCGTGGAGAAGCTGTTTGCCAATCCATTGATGAAGGCCGTGGTCGAAGGAAAGTTAATGGCGCCGGAGGTATTCGCGAAACTGGAGAAGATGAATCGACGGTACTCCCCACCGGTCTTGATGGTGTGCTTGCCCTTGGTCAGGGTCAGCGTGTCTGACAAGACACCAGTTGTATCAAATCGCCCTTGCGGAAAGCCGTTGGGTCCGCCGAAGTTCAAGCCGATGTCTGAAACGGTGATCTGCGGCAATGCCAAACCGGAAATATTGCCGGCACTGATGCCGTACGTCGCCGCATTGCCGGGAGCGTTGGGCTGAAACGCAATCGCGATGCGGCTGAAGCCTACACGCGCTTCGTTCACCAGGTTTGGCGAGAACACATGCACTTCATTGATGGTGCCGATTTGCCGGTGCGCGCTGCGGTGATCACCAAAGCCCGGTACGTTGTTGCCCTGCAGATTCGGCTCAGTCCGCTTGTCTTGCTGCCACGCGTAGTACAGGTGCAGGGTGTCTTTGTCGCCGAGCTTGGTCAGCGAGTCGCCGCTGAACTGGTCGATCCTCACGGGAGCGGAGGAGGACGCCGTCACCACGTTGCCGGCCGCATTGTTGCCCACCGGGACCAGGTTCACCAGCTGCGCATACGCCGGCCCGGCAGGGCTGGCCGCAAAGGCTGCACGCTGAGTAGGGTTCAATACGGTCTGGTTGAAGAGCAGGCCCTGTTCCTGGCGCAGCGCCTCGTAGCTTAGGAAGAGAAAAGACTTGTCCTTGATGACGGGGCCGGATAGATCCGCGCCATAGTTTTGGCGACGAAAAGTGCTCTTCTGCGTGTTCGTCCGGTTGAAGTAATTGCGTGCGTCGAAGTACTGGTCGCGGTAATAGTCGAAGACGTTGCCGTGAATATCGTTTGTGCCCGAACGTGTCAGCACGTTCACAATCGCGCCCGAGTTGCGCCCGTACTCCGCCGTGTAAGTCGAGTTGTCGAGCTTGAATTCCGAAGTCGTATCGATCGACGGTTGAAACGTGATCTGATTCTGCGACATGTCGTTCAGGTTGATGCCGTTCACCATGAAGTTCACGGCGTCTTCACGTGCGCCAGCAGTGTTGAATGAGTTCGCGCCCAGGCCGCGGCTCGGCACCGTCAGCGAGCCCGTCACCGGTGGCACCACGGTGCCCGGCGTCAGATTGGTCAGGTCGAGAAAATGGCGGCCGTTCAGTGGGATGTTCTGCACGGTCTGCTGGTCGATGACGCTGCCGACCGTGATGGTATCGGTGTCCATGATGGGCGCCGCAGATTCCACCTCTATCGTCTGCGCGGAGTTGCCGAGGGTCAACTTGGCGTCCACCGCCGTCCGCTGGTCTACCAGCAGCGTGACCTTCCCTACCTTGAACGGACCAAATCCCGTCGCGTTGATGGTCACTGAGTAGTCGCCCGGCTGCATCGAGGGGGCGCTGTACACACCGCCGCTATCGGTCTTCAGGGTGCGCTCCAACCCTGTTTGGAGGCCGTGGATCACCACGGTCGCGCCCGGGACCGTGGCTCCGGTCGGGTCGGTGACCACGCCGGTCAGCGTCGCGGTCGATTGGGCATACGCGCCTGCAGCCGGTAACACCAGCGCCGCGGTCGCTAAAGAAAGAATCCGCCTCAAAGACACCTCCACACAAAGCCGGCGAACCGGCATGTCCTGGGAACAACGAACCGGAAACGACGCGAACCCGGTTCAAACGGCAACGCCGATCCCGATGGCTCGGCAACGCTTGCTGGGTGGAACTCGGCTCTGCTCTGGACTTCAAGCCGGTGGTTTAGCGCCGCTGTACGCCTCAGAAGGACAGACCGGCGCTGTCGGCAACGCGAACCATGGGAAAGGGGAACTGCACAAAAGTATAACGCGGCTTTCACCTGCGGGTGATGGCACTGTGTTTCCTCGGGCGGAAGGTACGGCTGGGCAGCCTACCCCTTTCCGCACCGAATCGGTCGGCGTTATCATCAAAGCTACGAGGACTCTCCCCATGGCTTATAGCGACAAGGTTGTTGATCACTACGAGAACCCCCGCAACGTCGGCACGCTGGACAAAAGTTCGTCCGAGGTCGGCACCGGCCTGGTCGGCGCGCCGGAGTGCGGCGACGTGATGCGCCTGCAGATCAAGGTCAATCCTGAGACGCAGGTGATTGAGGACGCAAAGTTCAAGACGTTCGGCTGCGGCTCGGCTATCGCCAGCTCGTCGCTCGCGACCGAGTGGGTGAAGGGCAAGACCGTCGCCGAGGCGCTGACGATCTCCAACACCGACATCGTCAAGGAACTGGCGCTGCCGCCGGTCAAGATTCACTGCTCGGTTTTGGCTGAAGATGCCATCCGTGCCGCGATCGGCGACTGGAAGAAGAAGAACGGCGTCGCCGAAGAAGCGCAGGTCGCCACCGCCGCTCATTAAGCGGCTGGATGGCTTGGATCGGGACAGGATGCACCGGGGTAACTCGACCTTCGGTGCATCTGGTGCATCGTATTTGTTGGTTGAGCTGGTTTATACTTCTGGTTGGGAGGAGATTGCGATGAAGACATACGACGAGATCGTTCACTCGGTGTACGGCGGCCCGCGGCACTCCTTTTGGTCAGGGTTTGCCAGCGTTCTTTCGCTCGCCGGCTCCCGAAAGAGCGATCGCCCGGAGCGCCGCTTGCGCTCAGAGACTGAAGCGCTCTCGCAGGATTGGTCCCATGTTTCCCGTGACCTGCAGCGTGCCTTTCAACGGGCAGGCTGCCGGTGAACGAAGGCTCTTCTTCAGGGCCGCCCGCTGTTCCCGAAGCCAACGAAGTCCAGCAGCCCCGAAGTACAGTTCTTGCACAGATCCACGCGGTTGAGTTTACCGCGTACTCCGGTCCCATTCCGCCTCCTGACCTGTTGCAGCGCTTCGATGAGGTCTTCCCGGGCGCGGCGAAGCAGATTCTCGGCGAGTTCGTCCAGGAGTCTTCCCACCGTCGCGCCATGGAGCGCAAAGTCGTCAGCGCCGAGTCCTTCAAAGAGGTGGCAGGTTCCCTCTTCGCCGGCCTGATCGGCCTGTCCGGTGTGGGTGGCGGTATATGGCTCGCGCATGAAGGGCGCGCCACGGGCGGCCTGAGCTCGATTCTCGCTACCCTGGCGAGTCTTGTTGGCGTGTATTTGTATCAAACCCGCAGGTCGGACACCGAGCGCCGAGAGCGCGCAGCGGACCCGAACGGCAAAGGACCACAACGATGATCGCCCTCGCCCCAGGCACGCAAGCCCCTCCCAAGACGGAGGCCAAAGACCCGCTCGCCGGCATGACGCTGTTGACCGCGGAAGGCCAGGCGCCCCGCGCCAAGCAGGCCGTCGAGATCACCAAGAATGCGTTGAAGCGCATCCGCGTCGCCATGGCCAAGGAAGGGATCTCGCCCGACGCGGGTGGGTTACGGCTCGGTGTGCAGGGCGGTGGGTGCTCCGGGCTGAGCTACAACATTCGTTTTGACACAGAACCGCGGCAGCGCGATCGCGTCTTCGTCTTCGGTGCAGGCGTAGAAACCCCCAACGATCCGTCCGGAGCCAAGCCGGTACGTCTCTTCGTCGACCCGAAGAGCTTCCTGTATCTCGCCGGGATGGTGCTGGACTTCGAAGAGACGCTGATGAGGCAGGGCTTCAACTTCATTAATCCGAACTCGACCAAGAGCTGTGGATGCGGATCGAGCTTCTCCGCCTGACGCCGACTGCAGCGATGCGACGCAGGCTCCCGCGTTCCGTCAGAACTTCGCAATCAGCGTAACGCCCCCGACCAGCAGCACACCCCCAAGTGCGCGCCACACGTTGAGCGGATGGTGATCCATACGAAACAGGCCGAAGTGATCGATCGCCAGTGAAGCGATCAGAGCGGCCGTGACCGTGAATCCCATAAACGGACCTGCGCCCACCTTGTTGACCTGGGTAAGCCCCGCATAAACCTGCACCGCACCGACCAGGCCGCCGATGGGCGCCCACCACGGCAGTGTCGCGAGATTGCTCATGGTGGGCAGTGGATGCGGCATGATCAGAAACGCGCCGACGAAAAAGAACGTGATGAGCGCGAAGGATACAGCGGACGCAAGCCAGGGATTCACAAGGCTTTTGTATAGCTGACCATTCATGGCGGCGCCGCAGGATTGCAACGCGCCTCCGAGGATGATGAAGGGAATGAGCCAAGCGGCTTTCATGCGGTCTCTCCTATTGGGTGTGGACGAACGTTTGCATCAGCATTGCCCCGCCCAAGGCCAGCAGCAAGGCAATCGGCATGGCGAGGGCGCCTACCTTGAGGAAGTCGAGGAAGCTCACATCGAGCTTTTCTTTGCGCAGGGCCAGCAGCCACAGGATCGTCGCCAACGAGCCCGTAACGGACAGGTTCGGCCCCAGGTCCACGCCGATCAGGACGGCATGGGCCAGCAAGCCTTGAACGTGGCCGACCTGTAGCGTCGCTCCGGCGATTAATCCAAGCGGCAGGTTGTTGATCAGATTGTTGCCGACGCCAACGACAAAGCCGACCACCAATGCGGCTAGCGGCGCGCCGAGCTTCGCCGCGGAAGCGATCCAGGCCTGCGTCAGGTGCAAGGCCCCGATGCTTTCCATGGCATCGACCATGATGAACAGGCCTGCCACGAGGATCAGTGTGGGCCAACTGATCTCCCTGGCGAGACCCCATGGTTTGGTCCGCGCCTTGATCGACACAACGGCCGTCACCACAAGAGCTGCCAGGCAGGTAGGCAGACCAAGGTCCTTTTTCAGCGTTGAAGCCACGAGCAAGACAACAACCATCAAAACCACACCCGCGAGCACAAGCTTGCCTTCCGGCTTTAGCGGCTCTGCGTCTACGGTCTCTTCAATCGGCATGGCCAGGTCTTTGCGAAAGTACATCCACATCACGCCATAGGTCGCTGCGATGGACAGAACGGAGGGCAAGCTGAAGCTGAGCAACCAGCGCCCCAGCGGCGGCATGGCCCCGCCGTGGTACACCACAAGGTTGGCAGGGTTGGAGATCGGCAACACAAACGACGCGGCATTCGCGATCAGAGCGCATACAAATAGGTACGGCAAAGGCTCGACCTTGGCCTTGCGCACCGCGGACAGAATCGCCGGAGTGAGCACAACGGCCGTGGCGTCGTTGGACATAAAGATCGTCACCAGCATGCCGATGCCGTACACCAGCGTGAATAGCCGGGCGCACGAGCCGCGCGCGCTGTGCACCGCAGCGGACGATACCCAGTCGAACACGCCATGCTCGCGCGCTAGCTCCGACAACAGCATCATGCCGATCAGGAACAGGTATACATCTGAGCCTTCAGCAACGGCCTTGCCTGCGAGCTTCAGCGGCACCAGGCGAAGCGCGATGAGGAGCAAGGCACCGCCGCCAACCCAATACACCTCCGCAATGTTCTTCGGGCGAACAAGCATCAGCACGATGCTGATCGCAACGATAAGCGGCAACAGAATATGTCCCAGATGAGGAGAGAGCATCTACCACTTTCTCCCATTCTTGTTGGGGCCAAGCTGTGTTCCCAAAAGGCCATGGTCCGGCCATGCTTCCAAAGCGTTGTCCTGGTCACGTTCGGCACGTTGCCGCGTTGGTCTTTCCGATCCGACGAACACGCGGATCTCATCTTCCGCCGTGTTGCCTTGCGCGTCCGCGACGGTGACGCGGATGGGATGCACGCCTGAAGAGATGTCCTCAGATGGGAGCGATGCTTCCCATACGCTGCTTCCCTGGATTCGCTGCATCAGGTACGTCTGCTTTCCGAAATCGGCCTGCACGTTGCTTACTTCGACGGCGGACCACACTTTCGCGCGCACTCGCAATGTTTGTGCGCTCGCCGTATCTACCGCGTCATCGGGAATCAAACGCTCATCCGCGGGCGACGTAATGATGACGGCCGGCAGGTGCCCGAGTTCAAGAAAGCGCCAACTCACCGCGTCACCATCGAGGTTGGTCACCGAAAAGCCAACCGCACCTTCCTCCACCTGTCCTGTCGACCTGGTCGCGGTGTAAAGCGTGTGGCCATCGTGCGCGATCTCGTTGTAGTGGGTATGGCCCATATCCACCAGCATGACGCCGTACTCCCTGATCAAGCGGCTTACCTCTTCTCTGCCCTGCTTGAGATCACTCGGGTAGCAGTGCAGCAG
>CAXTRU010000064.1:0-13046 GCA_964246665.1 uncultured Acidobacteriaceae bacterium | reverse complement strand
GATGTAGGCACTGTTCCATCCGCCTTTCTGCAGGCGCAAGCTTGTGTGCGCATCTTCGGTGAGCGTTTCCGTTGCGAAGCCGCCGACGCTATCCAACGCAGCCCTGCGCAACACTGCGCCCGTACCGCAGAAGGACGTCGCATTCCAAAGGTCGTTACCATCCTGCACCACGCCGTAAAATAGCTCGCTCTCGTTCGGTACCGCTCGGAACTGCCGCAGATTTCTCTCGAACGGATCAGGGGAGTACAGGTGCTGCGGCGTCTGCACAAAGCCGAGCATGGGATCGCGATCAAACCATCCCATGGTCATCTGCAGGAACGAGCGAACCGGTGCGTGGTCAGCGTCAAAGACCGCCACAAACGGCGCTTTCAGCCGGGCCAGCGCCGCGTTTAAATTGCCGGCCTTGGCACCTTGACGTGTACCCCGAACGGTGTACCCGATACCAGCTTCCGCACAGAAGCTGCGTACCTCCTCGCGCTGCCCGTCATCCAGTACATGCACGTTCAGCTTGTGCGGCGGCCAATCCATATTGAGCGCGGCCAAAGCCGTGTACTTCAGCACAGGCAGCGGCTCACGGAACGTCGGGATCAGGACATCGACCTCCGGCCAGGTCTCCACATCCGCGCACATGGCCGCAGGAGGGCGCCTAAGCGGCCAAATCATCTGCAGGTAGCCGAGCCCCAGCGTGACCGCCGCGTACGCCTCCGCCCCAAGCAGAAGCAACATGGCGATTGCGTCCACCAGCGGCGGATGCGTCCCATGCTGGCGCAAGATCTGGTGAACCGTAACCACACGCCAGCAGGCGTAACGGGCCGTGCTGAAACACGAGACCACAACGACCAACAACGTCACAAACGATGATCGCGACCACTGCGCCAAAACAACCGTCGAGACCGTAAGCGCAAGGGCAAACACTGCTTGCTGCTGCCAAGCGATCGGCAGGTACGTGGCAACGCACAAGAGCGCAAGGCACACCATTGCGGCAAAAAAGCGCAGCCCGCGCATCGCTCGCTCCCGTGCGACGCGACGGCCAGGCAGGCCCGAACTCACCGCTCGCTCCAACGCGCGGCGGCAAACCCTGCACGGGCCGGCTCGGCCTGCCGGCGTACCCAGTTCGCGAAGTGCAGGATGTCCTTGGTGACGCCTTCCTCCGGGGCATAATCCACCACGGTCATACCTTCAGCCAGAGCCTCGGCAACCGCCGCTGACCTGCGCACGGAAAACGGCAGTAGACCGTCCCCGAGCAGCTGTTGAAAGAGCTCGCGAATGTCCAACTGCAAGGGCTGGGTGGCATCGAACTGCGTGATCAGAAAGGCCGTTTTTGAGAGTTGATCAGCGGCACCGCGGGCCGACGCAAACAGCTGCTTGAGCGCTGGGAGGCTCACTGCCGAGTTCATGTCCGGCGCCAGGAGCACCACGATCTCCGCGCCGAGCCCGACCAGCTCTCGCACAGTCTCCGTATCCCCCGCAGCGATATCTACGACCACACGACTGAACTGCACGCGGACAGCCTTCAGTCCAGCAAGGGATCGTCTCCCTGACGTTTCATCATCCGCCGCTTCCGGCGTCATCAGTTGGATCGGCTGCTCCACACCGCCCTGTGGCGGAGCAAACGTGCGCATCTCCTCCGCACGGGGTTCGCGGGCCCCGAGATAGTAGGGCAACAGACCGCGCCCGGTCGTATCCACGAGCAACACACGCTCTCCTCGTGCAGCCAACGCTCGGGTCAACGAGGCCGCGAGGCTTGTTTTACCCACCCCGCCGGCGATGGAGTACATGCCCAGAACGGGAGTTGCCTTGTCTTCCCTATCGAGGCCGGGCGGCTCATCGTCCGGTGCGGTCGATCCAAACAGGCGCCGCAACGCATACCAGCGCGAGGCCACCGTTTCGCGGGAGTGCTGCAGCGTTTCCCGAAATGCATAACGTCCCAGACCCGAGGCTGGTTCTGGTGAATCTGCAATCCAGGAGGGCGCCTCAGCGGCAACACTTCCCGCGGCCGGTCCATGCTCCACGAACTCCGCTGAGGCGAGCGATGCCATCTCGGGTGGGGAGCGGACCTCGGGCCCACCGAACGACGCTGTATTCAACGGCTCTGGTGCTTCCGCCGCGGCGCGCGCTTCGGTCTCACGGATGGACCGCGCGAACTGCTCCACCACGTCAGCGGTCTCGGACGCACTCAGATCAGGCAACAGAACAGGGGCGAACTCATCCGCACCGAGCGTCGCTGTTGGATCAAGAGCGCCATCCCCTTCGGAAATCGGTGACACCCCGCCAAGCGCTTGCCATCGTTCGGCATTTCGACGCGTGGGGACCCGCAGCGGCTCCATCCCCTCCGGGCGCGCGTTGCCCTCATCTGGAGTATCCCCGCCTGGCCTTGCGCGCGGGACCGCCTCGGCTCTGTCCGTATCAACCTGTTGCTGCGCGGCAGCCTGCGTCTGCGTCAAATCCAGGATTTCACGCCGCGCCGTTTGCTCGGCTGCGCGCAGAGCCTCGGCGTGCCGTGCCGCTTCCACCCGTTCGGCAGCGGCGCGCCGGCTTAATTGATCTGCCTGCAACAACGCTCGCTCCCGTGCAGCCTCCGCCGCTGCGGCTTGGCTTCCCAGCTGTCGTTGCAATGCCCGGCGGGCCTCGGCGGCGTGGCGCCGCGCCTGCTCCCCTGCATGGCGCGATGCATGGTCGGCCTCTGCGGCAGCCTGCTCGGCCGCCCGCTTCGCCTTCGCCTCAACGTCGCGCCGTGCCAAGGCTGCTCGATGACGCATGCCCGCCCGGAACTCCCGTCGCGACGCGGAGAAATCCCGATACGGCAAGCCCTCTATATGAGCCGACTCCAGCAACGCCTCAACATCCGGCGGTACGTCCGCAGACGAGGCCGCCATGGGCCCCGCTGGCAACGCATCCTGCTTTTCCGCGTCATCTGCATGCTGCGGAGCCGATCTTGGGGCCCAACCAAAAATCGTCGATCTCCTGCGTCCGTGATCTCTCAGGAGGCTACGGGCGAGCCCGGTGGGCGTCAATCCAACCTCGGTAACTCCCTTTCGGCACCCCCGCTCGTAACGTTCACCATGCGGGGATGCTATGCCCCCGGAAACGGACGCAGCCGCGATAGGCACCGCGTGCCTCAGCTAGCGCCGCCGGGCGGTCGCTCTGTGCTACCTTAATCAAGGAGCGAGCGGGTAGCTCAGTTGGTAGAGCATCGCCCTTTTAAGGCGTTGGTCCTGGGTTCGAGCCCCAGCCCGCTCACCACGCGTTCCGTACCCAAGCCAAATCAAGCGCAACGTCTACACCTGGTAGAGGCTTCGGTGTGCCCTCTTCTACATCTTCGCCGCCGGTGAAAATCGCGGATAAAGCAGAGGCAGCACATACAGGGTCAACAGGGTCGCTGTGACCAGCCCACCGATAACAACGGTAGCCAACGGACGCTGCACCTCCGCCCCGCGCGACGTCGAAAGCGCCATCGGGATAAATCCAAGGCTGGCAACCAGGGCCGTGATCATCACCGGGCGCAGGCGATCCGACGCACCATTGCGCACAGCATCTTCGGTGGACTGCCCGCCCTCGCGCAGTGCGTTGATATGACTCACCATCACCACGCCATTCAGCACAGCAACGCCAAACAAGGCGATGAAGCCCACGCTTGCGGAGAGGTTCAGGTTGATGCCTCGAATCCATAAGGCCGCGATCCCGCCCACGAGAGCCAGCGGCACGATCAGCAGAATCAGCGCCATCTGCTTCGCGTTGCGGAACGTGGCGTAGAGTAAACCCGCGATGATCAGCAACGAGATCGGAAACACGATGAGCAGTCGCGCCTGCGCACGTTTTTGGTTTTCATACTGACCGCCCCACTCCAGCCGATACCCTGGCGGCAACGGCAACTGCTTGCCGATCGCGGCTTCCGCCTCGGTGACAAAGCCACCCAGGTCGCGGCCTTCCACGTTGGTCATCACCACCACACGCCGATGTGCCTGTTCGCGGTTAATCAGAATAGGGCCGCGGACCTCGCGGATCTCTGCGACTTGATCGAGACGAACCAGTTCGCCATCGGGCGTTTTGAACTGCAAGGCGCGCAGTTGTTCCGGGTCATTGCGCAGATTGGCAGGAAGGCGAAACGCAATGGGGAAACGCTCTTCGCCTTCAATCATCTCGGACACCTGCCGGCTGCCATACATGGACTCAATGACCTCCTGCACATCGCTGACGTTTACGCCATAACGCGCGGCGGCCATGCGATCCATACGGATCTGCAACTCTTCCGCGCCGGAGATCAGCTCCATCTGCGTCTCCGACGCACCTTTCACCTGGCCGATGATGGTACGCGCCTGCTTGCCCAGCCGCTCCAACGTGTCCAGGTCTTCGCCGAAGATTTTGAGCGCCGCATCGCCGCGTGTGCCGGTGATGGTCTCGTCCATACGCATCTCCATCGGCTGCGTGAACTCGTAATTCACCCCAGGAATTTTGTCCAACGCTTCATGCAGACGATCGGAGAGTTTCTGCTTATCGGCGGGGCTCTCGTCTTGCACCTTGGGCGTGTACGAGATATACGCGTCGGTTTCATACACACCCATGGCTTCGGTGGCCAGGTCCGGCCGGCCCATCTTGCTAACCACATGCGTGATCTCAGGAAAGCTCTTGATCGTGCGTTCGATCTGATCCTGGATGCGGATTGACTCCGACAACGAGATGCCCGGCAGCTTTTTGGATGTGATCACCAGCGAGCCTTCGTCCAGCTTCGGCATGAACTCGGTCCCAATAAACTTCAGCGACACCAGCGAGAGCACTACGGCTACGGTGGAGGCAATCAGAATGAGCTTGCGGTGCTGTTCCGCGCGCGCCAAGGAGCGCGTATACCGATCCCGCAAGCGGTTGAACCATCCGTCGCTCTTCGTCGTTTCCTTGTGTTCCGCCACCTGCCGCATGCGGTGCCGCAGAGCAAACGAGCAAAGCGTGGGAACCACAAAGAGTGCCAGCAACAACGATCCCGCGAGCGCCGAGACCACCGTCACGGCCATCGGCCGAAACATGCGCCCTTCCAGGCTTTGCAGCGTAAGGATCGGCAGATACACCGAAATAATGATCAGCACGCCAAACACAATGGGCCGCGCGACCTCGTGAGCCGCTCCGCGAATCACATCGAGGAGATGAGCACTGTTTGCCTTGGCAGGATCCCCCTTTGCAGCGTCTTCAACGCCGCCCTCCAGGCGATGCATGCAGTTTTCGACCATCACCACGGATCCATCCACGATGGTGCCGAAGTCGATCGCACCCAGGCTCATCAGGTTCACGGAGATGCCGAAGACCTGCATGCCCAGGAAGCCGAACAGCAACGATAATGGAATCGTGACTGCCACGACCAGTGCCGCGCGCCAATCGCCCAGGAAGATCAGCAGAATCACAACAACCAGCACAGCGGCCTCAATCAGGTTGTGCTCCACCGTGTGCGTGGTCGCGTCGATGACGTCGCTCTGGTCATAGAACGGGACGATTTTTGCACCGTTCGGCAGCTTTAGGCTGGCGATCTTTGCCTTGATCTCGCGAATGATCTTCTGCCCGTTCTCGCCGCGCAGAATGATGACCATGCCGCTCACCGTCTCGCCCTGGCCGTCATGCATCACGGCGCCATGGCGCAGCAACGGTTCCGCGCGGATAGACCCCACCTGGTTCAGCAGCACAGGCACGCCGTTGGCTGTGCTGACGACGATGTTGCCCATGTCGCCGATGCTGTTCACGCGGCCGATGCCGCGGATGGTGTACTGCTGCTCCGCGTGCTCGATGTAGCTGCCGCCGAAGTTCGCATTGTTGTCCGACACGGCCTGCACCACATCGTGCAGTGTGAGATTAAAGCGGCGCAAAGACTCCGGATCGACCTCAATCGTGTACTGCTTGGTATCGCCGCCCCAGGAGTTGATCTCGCTCACACCGGGCACGCTCAACAGCGCATAACGAACCTCCCAGTCATGCAAGGTCTTCAGCTGCATCAGCGACATATGCGGCGACTGCACGGTGTACTGGTACACCTCGCCGAAGGCCGTCGCCATCGGCCCCATCACGGGTTGCAACCCGCGCGGCATGCGGCTTTGCACCTCATTCAGCCGCTCGGCCACAAGCTGCCGCACCAGGTACTTGTCCATATTGTCATCGAAGATCACCGTCACCATCGACAACTCCAGCTTCGACGTGGAGCGCACCATCTGCAGCTTGGGCATACCCATCAGCGACGTCTCCAAGGGGTACGTCACCAACTGTTCCACTTCCACCGGCGACATGCCGGGGCACTGCACGGTGACCACGACCTGGTTATTGGTCAGGTCAGGAAAGGCCTCCAGCGGCAGATGCAACATTACGGCGAGGCCGCCCACGATGAGCGCCAGCAGCAGCCCGCCGACCAGCCAGCGGTTGTCCAGGAGAAAGTCGATGATGCGGCGCATCGCTACTCCTCACCCACGCTGCCCTTGAGCAGCTCGCCCTTCACCATGAAGGCGCCGTCCACCACCACATGGTCGGTCGGGTTTAACCCTTCCACAATCTGCACCAACCCCTGCGACGTTGTTCCCGGCTTCACGGCCCGCACCTGGAAGTTTGTGCCGTCCTGGGTGACGAATACCACGCGCAGGCCGTTCACATCCTGCAACGCGTCTTGCGGGATGAAAACGGCAGTCGCGCTTGCGGGCTCATCAATGCCGGCAGTCACAAACATGCCCGGCCGCAGACGTGTGCCCGGGTTCGGCACCGCAAGGCGCACGGGAACGGTGCGGGTCTGCGGGTCCAACTGATCGCCGAGCATGGCCACCGTTGCCGGAAAGCTCGTGCCGGGGTAACCCTGGGTCGTCAGGCTGGCGTGGGCTCCGCGCCGCACATGGGGCAGGTCCACCTCGTTGACGGAAGCGGTCACCCATACCGTGGCCAGGTTGGACACCACAAAGGCATCGGTGCCCATGCTCACCACCTGCCCCGGCGTCACGTTGCGCGTAATCACACTGCCTGCAGCCACGGCGCGCACCGGAACAAGCTCCCGGTTTTCAAGAGTTGACGGCGTCAACGACGCCGGTGGCACCTGCAGAAGCTCGGAAAGGTGCTCGCGCTCCATGCGTACATTGGCTTGCGCATCGGTGAGGTCCTGCTGCGACTGCCGAAGCTGTTGGTCGGCGCGCTGGGCTTCCTCTTGCGAAGCCACCTGCAGCGAGAACAGGTGTTGATAGCGGTCACGGTTGATCTCTGCAAAGCGGACCGCTGAGGTCTGCCGGTCCACCGCGGCAAATGCCTGCGTCAGCGCGCCCACCGTCTCATGCACCGTGTGGCTGTGCAGCAAGGCCAACGTTTGGCCCGCGTGCACAGAGTCGCCAGGCAACACAAACACGCGCTCAATCAGCCCATCGGCAAGAACGCCGATGTGGTCCGTGTGGCGCTCGTCCATGGCTACCTGGCCTGCCACGGAAAGCTGACGCGGCACCTGCCTCACCTGCACCGGCGCAATCCGGATGCCCGCCTTGGCCTGGTCCGCAGGCGCGATCTTCACAACGTCGGTGGGGGTGGAGCTCTTGTCGTCGTCGGATTTACCCGACGTGTCGGAGCCCGCGCCGGCGGCATCGGAACCGCTGGTCTTTTTTCCCTGGTCGCTTGCTTTTGCGTCGCTACCGCCACCCTTGCCGGAGCCGCTATCGCCCCCACGGCAGCCCGTGACGCACAACGCGACTGCAAGCAACAACGCCATCGCTGGACGTCGCATCATGGTTGCACCCCATAGCTCAGCTGCAGCCGCACGGCCGCCTGCTGCAGGTCGGCCATCGCTCGCAAGGCACTGACTTCCACATCGAATTCCGTTCGCTCCGCGTCCAAAAAGCGCAGGAGATCGACGCCGCCGATGCGATAGGCTTCAGTCATTAAAGCGAGATTCTGCTTCGCCTTTGCGCGCAGATCAGGCAACAAATTCGCCACGATGTCCTGCTCACGCCCATAGTTCTTTTCGCTTTCTGCAACTTCCGCACGCACCTGCAGTTCCAGCGCGGCGAGGTTTTCCTGCGCATACCGCACACTGGCCTGCGCCCGCTCAATCTCTCCCTGATTGCGATTGCGAAAGGGCAAAGGGACCTGTACCGACGCGTAGCCGGTGTTGTTGGCCGAGTTGCGCTTGTAGCCGCCGATCAGGTCAAGGTCGGGCATACCGTTCGCTCGCTGTAACTTCACATCTGCCTCCGCCGCGGTCACAGCCTCACGTGCCGCCACAACGTCCGCCCGTTCGTTCAGGATCGCGTCGATACCTTTCGCAGCCACCACAGGCACCTGGTCCAGTACGTCAATCAGTTCCAGCGGCGTTGCAGGAGCCCGCCCCATCTCCCTTGCCAGCTCCAACCGCGCCTGCTCCGCATCGCGCTCAGTTGTGCGTAGCGTGATCTGCAGGCGGTCGCGCTCCATCTCCATGCGCAGCAGGTCCACACCGCGCATGGCTCCGGCATCCACACGTTCCCGGTGATAGCGCACCATCTCGTCCACAGCCTTCATGTCTTCATTGAGCAGCAACACGGTGCGATCCAGCACGACCGCGTTCCAGTACGCCGCGGCTACACGCCCCGCGATCCTCGCCCTTACTATCGCCTCGTTGGCACGCGCTTGCTCCACGCGCGCCGTGCCTAAATCGACGCGCCGATGACGTTTGCCGTCGAGCTCTAAGGTCTGCGAAAGGAAACCGTAGTTTTCTGTCTGTGTCGCGAAATCATAATCACTGGCCCAGGGACGAAAATCTTCCGATTGCAGAAAGAGACGTGGATTCGGTCCAAGCCCCGCTTGACGCAGCTGGCCGCGCGCCTCATCCACCTGCGCCGCGGCCGCGCGCACCTGCGGGCTGTTCATCGCCTGCTGCACAGCGTCATGCAAGGTAAGCCGCTGTGCAAACCCCTGCCTCCGATCGCCCATGCAAGCAAGCGCGCAAAGCAGGGCAAAGCCCCACCGCAAACCGCCAATCTGAAGTTTCGCAAGAGACATCATGGAGTAGCTGCTTTGTTGGATGCACTTCTCAACGGGCGAGGTAAAACCACAGCGCAAGCCACAATCGTTCCGATCGCAGCAGGATGGTGGCATCCGTCCTCGGCTGCCGCATAGCGTAACAAGCCGCCGACTCACTCACGGCGCCCCGGCACTCGCACCTGGTGCGCCCATCAGTTTCAGCAGCAGAGCTTGCGGCAACGGCGTTCCGAACGCCCGGTGATGGGCACTGTACACATAGCGCCCGATCAACCAACCCGATACAGCGCCAAGCACCGCGTCAGACGGAAAATGCTGTTGCGCCAACACCCTTGTGAAGCTAACGCCACTCGCTGCAGCGTACAACCCAACCTGCTGCCACGGCTTCGTGTATTCGCTGGCCAACACAGCAGCCGAGGACCATGCCACGATGCTGTGCCCCGAAACAAACGAGGGGTCGGAGGCTGCATCGCTCGCAAAGAAGTGCCCCCGCCCATTGCTGATCGAGGGCCGCTCACGCAGCGTGATGTACTTAATCGCCTCATCGGTGACGTAGGCGTTGACCATCGCTTCGCCCGCCAACAGACCAGACTCGCGTAAGTGATCGTTATGCGCATACTGCCCCGCGCCGAACATCAGGACCGGCCCGGCGATGAACACATCCCGGAGCGCGCCGGAAGCTGTGTCACTCGCGCTATTGATTCCGGGGTCATGGCTGACTACATCCTGCATGGCCCGTGTGTCGGTCGCTATGCTCGCAACGGCGACGCCGGCCACCGGAAGCAGCCAGCGCAGATCGCGTTTGCTCACCCGGGCCGGCGAACTCAGGATGCGCCATTGATCCTTTGCAAGCCGCTGAGGTGTTTTGAGCAACGGCAGATCACGATCCTCGGCGGTGTGCATCGCCAGTGCACCCCCAGCAAACTCCGGAGCCTCCGGCAAAGCGGCCGACAGCGCGTTGGGCGCATCCGCGGTCTGCGCCCGCAACAGCCCCGCAGGCTGAAAGCAAGCCGCAGCCACGCCAAGCAGCACACCCGTCTTCATCAGGGTCACCGACAACACGCGCAGTCTCCTGCGTAACCTCCTAACGCGTGAGTTCGGCATACACCCCGCTCGGCAGCGGCTTGTCGGCGGTCTTCAGCAGCATGCTCACCTGCCACATTTGCTGCTCGCTCAGGAGATCGACGTAGGAGGGCATGCCTGTCAGCCGTATGCCGTTCTTCACCTTCCAAAATGTCTCACCCGCGGGATCGTCACTTACGCCCACCACCCCGGCCCGGTGGCTCTTCCAAAGCTGCGGCGCGTTGGGGTACATGTGCGGGCCAAACGCTGAAGGCTTCCCGGGCGTTCCGTGGCAGAACGCGCACTGTTCCCGGTAGATCGTCGCACCCGCCCGCAGGTTCTCAGGCGTCGCCTGCACCGGGGAGCTATGCGGCATCTCGCGGTCAATGCGCGCGTTGAGCGGCACCTGCACGATGTTCTTTTCGAAGGGAAATGCCGGATCCGCCACCGCGACCGGCGGCCCACCGAACTTCAGATACAAAAACACTCCCAGAATCACCGCCGCGAGCCCTGCCAAAAAACCTGTCGCCGCAAGCCCGAATCGTCCCATTCCCCTTGAGGCTCCTTGCCCAACTTGTCGCTATCGCTAGCTATAGAGGGGCAGCATGGCATCGCGATCACCTGCACATGACGGCTGCTTCATCTGGGACCATCGAAGTTCAAACGAAGACCTAAGATGGGGACATGCGAGTGCTCGTCATCGAGGACGATCCGGCCATCGGCGACTTCATCGAACGCAGCCTTCGCGAGGCCGGGTATGTTGTCGATCTGGCCCGTACCGCCAAGCGAGCCGAAGCCCTCCTCTTCGAGCAGGAACACGCGGCCGTTGTGCTTGACCTTGGCCTTCCCGACACCGACGGCTTCGACCTGATGACCTCGTTCCGCGAGCAGGGGCTCACCGTGCCTGTGCTCATTCTGTCCGCCCGGCGCTCGGTAGACGACCGCGTGCGAGGCCTGGAACAGGGAGGCGACGACTACCTCACCAAGCCGTTTGCTGTTGCCGAACTCAACGCAAGGCTGCGCAACCTGATGAAGCGCAACCAGGCCACCACATCGGTCGCCACGCGTTTGCGCGCCATGGATCTGGAGCTCGACCTGCTTCGTCGTGAAGCCACCCGCGGCACCCGCGTGCTGAGGCTGACCGCACAGGAGTTTGCGTTGCTGGAGTACCTTTGCCGCAACGCAGGCCGCGTCGTCACGCGGTCGATGATCATGGATAACGTGTGGAAGGTGCGCATCGACCCGGACACCAACGTTGTCGATGTCCACATCTACCGCTTGCGCAGCAAGGTGGACTCTGAGGGCGAAACGCCGCTCATCCGGACCCTGCGAGGGGTGGGCTATGTCCTCAAGGACCGGTAAACAGCGCAACGGCACCGCTGCCTGGCGGATCTCGTTGCGCAGCAGCATCGCGTTCGCCATCGGCACCGCGCTGGCGTTCTGGTTTCTGCAGAGCTTTCTTGCGTCCGAGATCCAAAACCGCGCCGACTCCTGGCTCCAGGGTGAACTCGGCGTGCTCGCCGACGTCGCTGAGCGCACACCGGCGGATCAGTTGCACGACACTGTCATCCGCGAAGTCGCCGAACTTGCCACGCGCGAAGCACCACGCGACACGGGCTCCGGCGGCGCCATGGACCGCACCGTGTTCTTCATCCAGACCACCGCGGATGGCCGGCTCAAGCTGCACACCGGCGCGGGGGCCGAGCTCGGCAACGAGACCGGCATCGTGCAAAGCGACGTCACGCCCGCAGGCCCGCGCAACGTGTGGCTTCCGGGTTTCGACGTCCCCTTCCGCGTGGCGGAGGCGAGGCTCTTGAATGGCGACCGCATCTATCTCGCGCTTTCGACCCAATACGAAGCAAGGGTGCTACGCCGCTTGCGTGTCGAGTTCGCGCTGCTGTGGTTCGGCATCATCGCATTGGGAACCACCATCGTCTTTGTCAGCACACGCAGGATGCTCCATCGCATTCAAGTCATCACGGACACGGCGCAGTCCATTGGCAGCACCAACCTCGGCAGCCGTGTGCCGGCCGTCGAACGCAATGACGAAATTTCGCGTCTCGCCTCCACGTTGAACAACATGCTCGACCGTGTGCAGGCCTCCGTGCAGCAGCTGCACGCGATGTCGGATGCCCTGGCCCATGATCTGCGCAGCCCATTGACCTCCTTGCGTGGCAAGCTCGAACTGGCGCTGGTCGATGGCCGCCCGGAGGAGCGTGACACAGCCATCGCGCAATGCATCGACCAGGTCGACCGCATGTCTTCCCTGCTCAGCACATCGCTGGATGTGTCCGAGGCAAGCGTGAACGCGTTGCGGCTGCGCAAGGAAGCACTTGACCTGAACGAGGCGGTGCAGGCGCTGATCGAGCTCTACGAACCGGCGTTCACGCAGGCCGGCCTGGAGCTCACCATGCACAGCCCCGGCCCGGCCTACATCACCGCAGACCCCGCCCTGGTGCAGCGCACCATCGCCAACCTGCTCGATAACAGCCTGAAGCACCTCACGCCCGGCACGGCCGTCCACGTCACGCTGGATCGAAGCCTCGGCAATGTGCGGCTCATCGTCGAAGACGACGGCGCGGGCTTCTCTCCTGAGCTGTTGCCGCGGATCTTTGAGCGCTACGCGCGCGGGCCCTCGTCGTCAGGCTTTGGCCTCGGGCTGGCCTTTGTCGCCGCCGTGATCCGCAGCCATGACGGAAGCGTGAAAGCGGAAAACCGCTCGGGCGGCGGCGCACGCATCGTCGTCGAGCTGCCCGCGCTTGTGCTGGAACATGCGGCGATGGCGTAGCTCTGGGAATCAACGCAAGGGTTCTTCGTAGGGAGCGCGGTCGGAGCGTTTTGTCCCGGAGTTGTATTCTGTCAGTCGATGAGCCAGCCTCACCTTGAAGCGCCGCTGGATGCCCAGCACGCTCCCGCGCAGCGCCACACCGGGCAGCCGCGTGTCGCTGTGCTCATTCCGTGTCACAACGAAGAGGTGGCGATTCCGCACGTTGTTCGTGCATTCGCGCAGGCACTGCCATCCGCCCAAATCT
>CAXTRU010000063.1:11638-13119 GCA_964246665.1 uncultured Acidobacteriaceae bacterium | reverse complement strand
ACCCTTGAAACGCCGACCGAAACGCCGGGCCAGAAGCCGCCTGTTTACCTGCTGGACACGATGGCGTTCATCTTTCGCGCGTACCACGCGATGCAGCGGTCGCGGCCGATGTCGACGCGGACGGGTATCCCGACAGCGGCGACGTATGTGTTCGTGAACATGCTCAACAAGTTGCGTGAGGACTTCAATCCCATCTACCTGGCGGCGGTGTATGACGTGGGGCGGCCGGTGCACCGCAACGAGCTTGCCGGGCAGATGAAGGACGTGCAGAAGTTCAACATCAAGACGCAGCAGTTCGAGACGATCGAGTATGGCGGGTACAAGGCGAACCGGACGGAGACGCCACCGGATTTGATCCAGCAGCAGCCGTATATCCGGCGGGCGTTGGAGGCGTTTCGGATCCCGATCGTGTTCTATGAGGGGTTTGAGGCGGACGACGTGATCGGCACGTTGAGCTGCCAGCTGAGCGCGATAGGGCACCACGTGTACGTGGTTTCCAGCGACAAGGACATGATGCAGCTGGTGAACGACAGCGTGTCGATCCTGAACCCGACCAAGGACAACCTGATCCTGGACCCCGAGAAGGTGCAGGAGAACCTGGGTGTGCCGCCGGAGCGGGTGATCGACGTAATGGCGCTGCGGGGGGACGCGATTGACAACATCCCGGGGGCGCCGGGGATCGGGGATAAGGGGTCGGTTGAGCTGATTCAGCAGTTTGGGACGGTGGAGGCGGCGATTGAAGCGGCGACGGTGTCGCCGGAGGCGATCAAGCGCAAGACGTATCGTGAGTCGCTGGCGGGGAATAAAGACAACATCATGTTGTCCAAGGAGCTGGTGACGATTCATACGTCGGTGCCGATTGAGGCGGACCTGGAGCTGATGAAGACGCCCCCGCCGGACACCGAGGCGCTGCGGCGGCTGTACACGGAGCTTGAGTTCACGACGCTGTTGAAGAACCTGGCGCCGGATGTGGAAGAGGTGGTGCCGGAGTATGTGGCGCGGGCGTCTGCGGAGGATCTGGCGCGGTTGTTGGCCGAGGCTCGTGAGGCGGGGCACCTGGCGATTGCACTGAAGGAGACGTCGCAGGCGGTGAGTGAGGAAGTAGCGGCCGAGGCTGGCGATGCGGGCGCGGATGCTGAGGTGGAAGGGGCTGTGGAGGCGGAGCCTGCGCCGGCGCAGACGATGTCGTTGTTTGGGGGCGCTTATGAGGCGGGGCAAACTGCAGATCTCTCCACTGCGGCGCTGCGCGCCTCCGGTCGAGAAGACAATGGTGGGGTTGATGGAGCTGATGTGGCTTGCCGGATTGGGCTGGCGGTACAGGCTGG
The DNA here is from genome assembly GCA_964246665.1 of uncultured Acidobacteriaceae bacterium. GTDB lineage: Bacteria > Acidobacteriota > Terriglobia > Terriglobales > Acidobacteriaceae > Granulicella. Next base: position 11,794 of record CAXTRU010000063.1, on the reverse strand, counting down.
GTTGGGCCTTGAGGTAGGGCTAGACGCGGCGGGGTTGCGGGAGGCGCTGGAGGATGCGTCGCTGCCGAAGGTGGTGCATGACCTGAAGGCGGTGCTGCGGGCTCTGGACCACCCCGGTGAGCAAGGTACACCGCGGCCGCCGCGGGGGACGCGGCG
>CAXTRU010000063.1:4359-11628 GCA_964246665.1 uncultured Acidobacteriaceae bacterium | reverse complement strand
ACCCCGGTGAGCAAGCTCACCGGGGACCCCGGTTGGAGCCGCGCGGGGTGGCGCTGCAGGGCGATGTGACCGACGTGATGCTGGAGAGCTACCTGGTGAACCCGACGCATGGGTCGCACACGCTGGTGGACATCGCGGCGCGGACGACGAGCCGGGCGTTGGTGCATCAGCCGACGAAGGAAAATCCCGCCGACCCGAAGCGGTTGGCCGAGGCCGCGGCGGCGGTGGCGCGGTTGGCGGTGGAGCTGCGCAAGCAGTTGGCGGAGGCTTCGACGCTAGAGCATGCGATTCCGCAGGATGAGCCTGGGTTGGGTGGGGCGCTGACGACAGAGATGTTGTTCAACGACAGGGCCCAGGGAGCAGGGCCCAGGGCACAGGGAAAGACGAAGGCCACAGGAGCGAGCAGCCCTAAGGCTGCGGGTTCGCTGGACCCTGTGCCCTGTACCCTGGGCCCTGATTCAACGTTGATGGAGGTGTACCGCGGGATCGATCTGCCGCTGGTGCCGGTGCTGTTGCGGATGGAGCAGGCGGGCGTGCGGGTGGATCTTTCGCTGTTGGGCGAGATGGGGACGCGGCTGGCGGTGGAGATCGATAACCTTGCCGAGAAGGTGTATGCGAGCTCGGGGCACCGGTTCAACATCAACTCGCCGAAGCAGCTTGGGGATGTGCTGTTCAACAAGATGGATCTGCCGAAGCCGTTGAAGTACGGCAAAGGCAAGGTGATCTCGACGGCGCAGGACATTTTGGAAGACCTGGCGCAGCACCATGAGGTGCCGATGATGGTGTTGGAGCACCGGCAGTTGCAGAAGTTGAAGTCGACGTACCTGGATCAGCTGCCGGTGCTGGCGGATGCTCAGGGGCGGGTTCATACGACGTTTAACCAGGTGGGCACGGCGACGGGGCGACTGAGTTCGACAAACCCGAATCTGCAGAACATTCCGATCCGGACGGCGGTGGGACGCGAGATTCGGGCGGCGTTTATCGCGGCCTCGGGGAACCTGCTGATGAGCGCGGATTACTCGCAGATTGAGCTGCGCTTGATGGCGCACTTCTCGGGCGATCCGCTGCTGGTGGACGCGTACAACACCGGCAAGGACATCCACACGCTGACCGCGGCAGAGGTGTTTGAGGTGGACCCCGCGACGATGGACAAGGAGACGCGGGCGCGGGCCAAGGCGGTGAACTTCGGCATTGTGTACGGCATTTCGCCATTTGGTCTGGCCGCGAATTTGAACATCGACCAGAAGACGGCGAAGGCCTACATCGAGCGCTATTTTGAGCGGTACAAGGGCGTGTCGGCGTTCATTGAGCGCACGCTGATTGAGGTACGCAAGACGCAGGCCGTGAAGACGGCGTTTGGGCGTGTACGGCCCATCCCGGACATCCAGTCACGCAATCCGAATCAGCGTGGATTTGCGGAGCGGACGGCCGTGAACACACCGCTGCAGGGAACGGCTGCGGATCTGATCAAGATTGCGATGATCCGGATCGACGCGGAGATACGGCGGCGTGGCTTGAAGTCGGTAATGACGCTGCAAGTGCACGACGAACTGCTGTTTGACGTGGTGCCGGAAGAGGCCGACGAGATGCAAACGCTGGTGAAGGAGCAGATGGAAGGCGCGGCGCAGTTCCGGGTGCCGATCGTGGCCGAGGTGGGATTAGGGCAGAACTGGCGCGACATCAAGTGAGCTGATGCTGGCGTGGGCCCACTTGAGGGACGCCTGCCCCTAGACCGCAAGGGCGATGGTTGGCCGTAGCTTTTCCGGTGCAGACTTGCTGTTTGCTCCGTTGCCCAGCGCTGCGAGCGGCATGTTGCCGTTCCAGCGCCGGACCGCCGACTTCAGCGCGGCAAAGCAGACGGGATCGAGCTTTGTGGGCACGTCGCGGCCAATCTCGGCAAGGATTTCGGCTGCTTCCAGACCCGGACGATAGGGTCGATTTTCTGCCATGGCGGAGTAGCAGTCGGCCATGGCAATCAGGCGCGATTCGATGGACAGGTCTTCGGCCTTGAGGCCGTAGGGGTAGCCGGAGCCGTCGAGGCGCTCGTGATGCTCCGCAGCCAGGGTAGCGAGCTCGCGGAAAGCGCTGACGCGTTGAAGGATGGAGCCGGAGATCTTGGGGTGGCGCGTGATGACGGCCCACTCGCGTGGTTCGAGTCGACCGCGTTTGTCGAGGATGTGGTTCGGTACGGCGAGTTTGCCGATGTCGTGAAGAAAAGCTGCACGACGAACAAGCGATACCCGTTCGGAGTTGAGACCGAGTTCGTCGGCGATCGCGACGGCGACCTCGGTGACGCCGAGCGAGTGGTGGTACGTGAAGGGCGATTTGGCATCGACAACGTTGCCGAAGGCCTCGCAGATACGGTCGACGCGCTCCGGCGTGAGCGGGGAAGAAACACCTGGGTCCAGGCGAAGGACCTCGGCGCGCGTGGCTTCCACGTCGCGTGGCTGGCACTGCGGCCAAAGGCGGCCGGAGGTGTGCAGCAACTGGGCGGCGCGTACAATTTCGGGGTCAAACCAGGTGCCACGGCGGGCGCGCACCATGCGGAGCGCGGTTTCGGCACCATGCTCGGTGGCGAAGGCATCGAGTGTCTGCGCCACGGCGCAAATGCGGGCGAGCCGCGGGATCTGTTCGCCGCGCTTGTGGGCCGGGGTGCCGGAGCCATCCCAGCGCTCATGGAGGCTCGCCACGGCCTCGATGGTGGACTCGCTCATGCTGAGGTGCCGCATGGTTTCGGCGCCGCGGTGGTGTTCGTTTTCAATGAGGTCGCTGGGCTGCATGCCGAGGCGTGTTTCGAGCCCGGCGAGCCGGCCGATGTCGCCGGGCAGGGGGACGCCTGGAAGCACCTCACGCCAAACCCGCTCCAGCAGCAGCGGATTGGAGCCAAGGTCACTGTGCGAGCCGCTGAGTGACCAGGGGGCGCGGTCATCGGCGCCCATGATCTGCGACAGACGCGTCACGTGGTCGGCACAGCCGATGTCCTTCAACAGAAGGGCGTAGTAAAGGTTGGTCAGCTCGTCTTCGGGCAGTCTGATGGCCGAAGCCAGCCGCATGCCGAGCAGACAGGTGCGGAGTGAGTGGCCCGGGACGGCGTTCTCGGTGAGATCGAGCGCGAACGTCAGGGCGGAGATCACCTCGGACAAGATGAGGTTGCCGTCCGTGTAGGAGATCGTTTGACCGAAACTGGCGGAGGTTGGGAGCATGCTTTCCTCGCAGGGGGAGTCGTACCCCTGCCGTGAGAGCCTGAAAGACCTCTGCGGTGGGCTCATTGGGTTCCGTGTTGCCAGTACAGAATGTGCGTTTTCCACGTGCGATGCCATGCCTCAAAGGGAGTCACAAGGTCACGAAGGTGGCATTACCTTCGCTCGGTGTGAGCGCCGGGCCCGAACAAATGGCATGGGAAAGACAGAGCTGCCAATGGTAGTCTCGCCGAAAAGTGATGATCAAACGACGTGATGTGCACCGGAAGGTTCTCTCCCTGCTGGGACCTGCGCTTGCTGTTGTCCTTATCGGCAGGATGGGGCAAAAGCTTGAGGGCCAAATACCAGAAATTCCGATGCAAGGGCCTCCGCAGCGCGCCGTGGCGCGGCAACCTGTGTCTTTGCCCCCTGCCAACCCACAGGGAGGTGCGCAACTAACGCCCGCGGATGTGAACGCTTTCCTGGACGGCTTCCTGCCACTGCAGCTGCAGCGCGACGATATTGCCGGAGCGACGATCGGCATCACGATGAACGGGCAGCCGCTGGTGATGAAGGGTTATGGCTTCGCGGACTGGAAGAAGAAGCTGCCGGTGGACCCAGTCGCGACGACGTTTCGGCTCGCGTCGATCTCGAAGACCTTCACGTATACCGCGATGCTGCAGCAGGTAGAGCAGGGTCGCCTGGACCTGGACGCCGACGTAAACCGTTACCTTGACTTGCGGATCCAGCCGGGCCCGCAGGGGATTGGCGACGCACCGATCACGCTACGCAACCTGGCGACGCACACGGCCGGCTTCGAAGAGGAGCTGCATGACTTCGGGTCTGACCGGAGCGGCAAGCTGCCGATGGATCTGCGCACGTTTTTGATCCGCAACCAGCCGCACCGGTACGCGCGGCCCGGAACGAAGCTGGCGTACTCGAACTATGGCGTGGCGTTGATTGGGTATATTGTGCAGCGTGCCTCCGGGGAGGACTTTCCGGCGTATGTGCAGAAGCACATCTTTGGCCCGCTAGGGATGACGCACTCGAGCTTCGTGCAGCCGCTGCCGAAGGGGTACGCGCGATCGCTGGGGTACCTGAGCACGCAGAAGGGCGACACCGGCTTTGAAGGGTTTGAGGAGGCACCTGCGGGTGGGCTGAGTTCTACAGCGGCGGACATGAACCGGTTTGGGCAGATGCTGCTTGGCGGCGGGCAGTTGGACGGGGTGCGGGTGCTGCAGCCTGCGTCGGTGGCCTTGCTGTTCACGCCGCAGTTCGCGCCGGCGGCGAAGGTGGCGCCCTGGGACCTGGGACTGTACCCGCAGCTGCGCAACGGATACACGTTTACCGGGCATGGCGGCGACTTGATCGGGTTCCACAGCGAGTTCTGGGTGGAGCCGACGCATCACTTGACGTTTCTGGTGTCGTATAACTCGCAGCGGTCGGGTGGCGTGGCGCGGACAGAGCTTTTCCGCGCCTTTGTGGACCGGTACCTGCCGGGGCCGGCGCCGCAGGTGAAGCCTGTGAGGTTGAACGCAGCTGATTTGCGGGCGTATACGGGGTTCTATAGCTCGGCGCGCCGGGAAGACAGCACAAAGCTGCGGGTTCTCGGGCTGCTGACGGCTCGGCGGGTGCGTGCCCATAGTGGCGGCTACCTGACGATGTCCGGCGTGAGCGACTTGCGGGGAACGCCGCTGCACTTTGTGCCCGTTGGGGGTGACACGTTTTATGTTGCGGACGAACAGAGCTTTATCCACTTCACGCGTAATAGCCGCGGGCGGGTGAACGGCTATGTATCGCCTTCGCGCTCAGACCGTGTGCGGCTGGGCATGAACCCGTCGTTTGTGGGGTGGACTGGCGGTTTGGCGGTGCTGACGATGCTGCTGGTGCTGGGGGCCGCGGTGGTGCGGACCTGGAGGCGTGTGTTCCAGCGCCGCCGGCCGAAACCACAGCCGGTGGCGGGCACCCGCTGGGTAACCTGGCCTCTGCAGCTGGCGATGTGGGGGTGCCTGGCGGTGCTGGTTGACGTGCTGGTGATCCTGGGCCACTTGGCGAACTACACCAACCTGGCGCTGGTGGGCACGCTGGACGGGTGGTTTGTGGCCCAGAACGTAGTGACGAGCGTTGCACTTGTGTTGTTGATCGTGGGAGTGCTGAGCGGGATATGGGCGCTCGGGGGTAGGGTGCGGTGGATCACCCGGGTCAAGTTCTTGGTGGTCGTGCTGAGCTGCGTGTGGTTTGGGTGGTTCTTTATCTACTTCCACTTTGTGGGCAGCGCGCATCACTACTGAGTTTGCCCGGGTGGGGGCGTGAGGTTCCTCGCCCGACCCAGGTTGCCTAAGCGCCGAGTTCGTTGCGGATGGCGCCTGCGATGGCTTCGGCGTGGTGGCGCATGCGCGCTTCGTCTTCGGCCTCGATCATGACGCGGGCCAGGGCCTCGGTGCCGGAGTAACGGATGACGACGCGTCCGGTGTCGCGGAGCTCAGCTTCGGCGGCGCGAATGGAGTCGACGACGGTGGGCAAGCTGTCGAGCGGCTTCTTTTCGCGCACGCGGACGTTGATGATGACCTGGGGGAAGTTTTTCAGGTCGCCGATGAGTTCGCCGAGGGTCTTGCCGGAGCGGTGCACGACGTCGAGCACCATGAGTGCGGTGAGCAGGCCGTCGCCGGTGGTGGCCTTGGCGGGGAACAGGATGTGACCCGACTGCTCGCCGCCGAGGGAGGCGCCGGTCTTCTGCATTTCTTCGAGGACGTATTTGTCACCGACCGGGGCGCGCAGCATGCGGATGCCGGAGCGGCGCAGGGCTGCCTCGAATCCCATATTGCTCATGGTGGTAGCTACCACGGTGTCGTTGGCGAGCTCGCCACGGGCGTGGAGATCGCGGGCGCAGGCGAGCATGACGGCGTCGCCATTGATGACGCGGCCGTGCTCGTCGGCAAAGAGCGCGCGGTCGGCATCGCCATCAAAGGTGAAACCCATGACGGCGCCGCGCTCTTTCACCTCGGCAGCGACTACGTCTGGGTGGAGAGCGCCGCAGCGCTCGTTGATGTTGCGGCCGTCCGGGGAGGCGTGCGTGATCTGCACGGTGCCGCCCAGTTCCGCGAAGAGCTGCGGGGCGATGGTGGAGGCGGCGCCGTTGGCGCAGTCGATCACGACGGCGCGGTTGTCGAGCGAGATGCCAGGGACGGCGGCGAGCAGGAACTGGATGTACTCGAAGCGAAGGCTCTCGTCGACTGCGGGCAGGGTGGAGGGGTCTGCGGCGATGGCGTGGTCGCCGTCATTGTGGGCGGCGAGTTGCTGCTCGATCAGCGTTTCGATGCCCAGTTCGGTGGCGTCGGGTAGCTTGTAGCCGTTGCCGCCGAAGATCTTGATGCCGTTGTCCTGCCACGGATTGTGGGAGGCGGAGATGACGACGCCGGCGCCCAAGCCGTGCTTGCGGGCGAGGAAGGCGATGGCTGGGGTGGTCAACACGCCGCCGAAGACGACCTCGGCACCCGCGGCGCGCAGGCCTGCGGTGAGGGTCGCGGCGATCCAGGGACCGGACTCGCGGGTGTCCATGCCGAGGACGACGCGGGCGGGGCGGCCGGGCGCGTCGTTGGCGAGCTTCTGGGCCAGGGCCTGGCCAGAGGCGTAGATGGTGCGGGGATCGAGGGGGCTTTCGCCGGCGACGGCGCGGATGCCATCTGTGCCGAACAACTTGCGCATGGTGCTTGCGGTCTCCGCTTTCCAGTGTACGCAGGACGGGGTCGCGGTGTCCGTGCAACTTGGGAGGTGGATCGGGGCGCCGTAGCGGCTGAATCTGGTACGGCGTGTCCCGAATTGGCACAGCTGCCGGTCGTTGTGCCCCTTGCGTACCCGCTCCTACGACAGAAGTGGAGGCTTCGATGCGTGTGTGCCGGGCTACCTTGTGGCCCAGGAGAAGCACTGATGCGGATAGCTGTACTTGCTGTGGGTCTGTTTCTGCTGCCCGGCGTTCGGGCGCATGCTGACGTGATGACGAACGTGGATATGCCCGCGGTAGCACTGCCCGTTGTGCAGGACAACTCGATCGAAGAGGATCTGGCCGCGCCGACGGCGGATGTGGTGCTGC
>CAXTRU010000063.1:0-4349 GCA_964246665.1 uncultured Acidobacteriaceae bacterium | reverse complement strand
GGTAACGGTAACCGCGGCCTTGGTGGTTTGGCAGAAGGCCACGACCGGGGTGACGGCGGAGCCCTCGAGTGTTGTGCTGTTGGCGAGCGGCTTGTTGGGGCTTGGTGGGCTGCTCTGGCGGCGGCGTGTGGTGTCACAAGTGGTGACAGAGGCTACGGCCTAGCGTCGGACCGTGCGCCGGTGACGTTTGCGTCCAGAAAGCCCTTGGCGAGGCGGGCGGTGATGCGCTGTCCCGGCGCGGCCTGGGCCGCGTCGTTCAGCAGGTGACCGTCGGGACCGTAGACGAGGGCGTAGCCGCGATCCAGAACGCGCAGTGGGCTAAGCGCCTGCAGACGCGTGGTGGCGGCTTCCAGGCGGCGATCTTCCTTGCTGAGGCGAAGCGCCCCGGTACGTTCAAGGCGTACAAGTAGGCCTTCGAGGCGGCGGCGATCGGCCTGGAGGCGGACGGCTGGGTTGCAACGGGCGAGGCGCGTTTCTGCGTTCTTGAGGCGGTTGAAGCCGGAACGAACACGGAGGTTGAGCGCAGCTTCGGCGCGGAACTGAAGCTCGTCAACGCGTTGCGCGCGGCGGTCCAGGGCGTCCTGCACGCGGCGGAGCACGGTCGGCGCGCCGAGGCGGGCGATGCGTTGTTGCGCGTGGAGTAGCTGATAGCTGCCGGCGCGGACGAGCCGGGCTTGCAGCCGCAAGACGTGGTCTTCGACACGGTGCTGTGCGGCGGTGAGTAGTTCGGCTGCCGCGGAGGGTGTGGGCGCACAGACGTCGGCCGCAGCGTCGGCGATGGTTGAGTCGGTGGCGTGGCCGATGCCGGTGATGACGGGCAGCGTGCACGCGGCAATCGCCCGGGCGACCTGCTCGTGGTCGAAGCCGTGAAGGTCCTCCCAGGAGCCACCCCCGCGGGCGACGAGAACGACTTCGGCCTGGTCGGGATGGGCGTTGAACCAGCGGAGGCCGGCGGCAATCTCGGCGGGGCAGTTGGGGCCTTGCACGGCTGCGGGATAGACGAGCAGATGGACGGCGGCGTGGCGTCGCCGGCAAACCTTGACGATGTCGCGAAGGGCAGCGCCGTGCAGGCTGGTGATGACGCCGATACAGCGCGGAAAGGCGGGCAGCGGACGTTTGCGGTCGAACAGGCCTTCGCGGCGTAGCTTTTCTTTGAGGAGTTGCACGGCAGCGAGCAGGGCACCGAGGCCGGCTTGCTGCATCCACTCGACGATGAGTTGCAGTTGGCCACGATTCTCATACACGGAAAGCTGGCCGTGGATCTTGATTGCATCGCCGTCCTGCGGGCGGAAGCGCAGCAGGGATGCCTGGCGGCGAAACATCACTGCGGAAAGCTGGGCGCCGGCGTCCTTCACGGTGAAGTAGCAGTGGCCACTGCCGGCTGGGCGCCAATTGGAGATTTCGCCTTCGACGGTGACGCGGGCGTACCCATGCTCAACCAGGCCACGGACGTGGCGCACGAGGCCGCTGACGGTCCAGATTTGCGGCTCCGGCTCGCGTTCAGGCTCGGGCGCAGCTTCGGGGAGAAAGGAAGCCTCTGGCTTGGCCGTGGGTTTGGACTCGGCCAGAGTCGGGGCACTCTGTTCAGACTGCTGTTGGCTGACAGAGACGTGGTGGTCCGGTGGAGGCCCCGAGACCGGCGAGTCAAGGGCCGGCGCGGGAGTAGAGGGCGGTTCAGGGGTGGCGAAGAGGTCGAAGAGACTGGACCCCGGGCTGGCTGGGGCCGCAGAGGGGCGGCGTCGCGGCGCCAGGCCACGTCGCAGGCTCGCCAGGGTTGGGGGTGATTCCGACTCGGCCACTGCCGTTCAGTGTACGCGTGGTCGCAGCAGCATTTCAGGGCGGGGAGGCTTTGGGGCCGATCAGGCGCTTTGAAGCAGGCAGAGCGACTCCCGCAATAGGTCGTCCGGGCGGCATGGCTTCGCAAGCAGCTTCAAGGGGCGCTGTGTGCGGCTGGAGTGGGCGGTCACTTTGGCAGCGTTGCTGGCATAGGCCGTCAGCATCAGCACCCGCACGCCCGGCATGGCTTCCTGCATGCGCTCGGCAAGCTGCAGGCCGTTTTCTTCGGGCATGGTAACGTCACAAAGCAGGAGAGCGGGTGCAAAGTCCCTGGCGCGCTCAAAGCCTTCTGCGGCAGAGTAGCGGGCTTCACACTCGTAGCCATTGGCGTTGTAGATCAGAGAAAGTGTATCGGCGACAAGACGGTCGTCATCGATCACAAGAACGCGTGTCTTCAAGGGGACACCTCCTGCGCGGAGCGAACCCGCTGCGCAGCGAGCCTGGGTTGAGCGTTCGTAAGGGGGAAGGCGGCGCAGAAAGCACCACCGGAGGAAGCTTTCGCTTTAGAGAGTAATGCCCTTGCCAAGGGCGTTTGTGATGATTCTAAAAGTCGAGCCAAAGTTTTTCGGCAAGCAGGAATGTTCTTGAAAGGTGGCACGGGAAACGATGCACCTCCTCAGTTTGATCGGTGGGGCTGTTCTGCTGGCGTTGGTTCTGCTGGACGCTTTCCAGAGCATCATTCTGCCGCGGCGCCCGGTGGGACGGCTGCGCATCACGAGGCTTTTCTACCTGTTCACGTGGTATCCGTGGCGCTTTGCGGCTCATCTACCCCGGAGTCGTGCCATCCGGGAACAGCTGTACAGCATCTATGGCCCACTTTCGCTTCTGGTGCTGTTTGTGTTCTGGGCCGTTCTGCTCACCGTGGGATTTGGCATGCTGTTTTTTGGGCTGCATGTCTCGTTTCACGATCCGATGCTGGTCCAGAACGACCCGTGGACGCGGTTGCGGTCATGCTTCTACGTCAGTGGAACGACATTATTCACGCTGGGCATGGGTGACGTGACCCCGGAAACGCAATTTGCCCGGCTGCTCACGGTGTTGGAGGCCGGGACGGGATTGGGCTTCATCGCGCTGGTGATTGGGTATGTCCCGGTGCTGTACAGCGCGTTCTCCCATCGTGAGGTGCTGGTGGCGCTGCTGGATGCGCGGGCCGGATCGCCGCCAACCACGGCGGAACTCCTGTTGCGGCACGGGTTCGATGAGGGTCCCGCGGTGCTGCGCAAACTCCTCGCCGACTGGGAAGCGTGGTGTGCGGAGATGCTGGAGACGCACATCTCGTACCCGATTCTTTGCTTTTACCGGTCGCAACACGACAACCAGAGCTGGCTGGCAGCCCTGATCGCGGTGCTGGACACCTGCGCCATGATGATCACCATGCTGGAAGGCGAGAAGACCCGGCAGGCCCAGCTGACGTTTGCGATCGGGCGGCATACGCTGGTGGACCTGGTGCACGTGTTTCACCTTGAGGCCGAGGAGAAGCGTCTGCGTGACCTGCCGCTGACACGGTTGCAGGATGAAGAACTGATGCGGCTGTGTGAGGCGCTGGAAGGGACAGGGTACTCGCCGTGCGAGGACTTTGAGAGCAAGGCGCGCCTGCGGGCGATGCGCAACCTGTACGAGCCGTACGCCTGCGCCCTGGCCAACTACCTTGGGCTGAACCTGCCGCCGTGGGTGGCGCCGGAGCCGGAGGGCAAACGGGGAGACGCCTGGACGGTGGTCGCCGGCCTACGGGCGCCGCAGGTGCTGGCGCAGCGGCTGACCACGCATGTGAGCACGCGGTCGACAGCGGTGAACCTAGAGTCGCACGACTCCGAGCCGGAAGACTAAGGTCCAACGACGGAAAGGCCCGGAGGAGGTTCCGAGCCTTTCTTAGGTCTGCGGCGGATGGCTACTGGCGGGGACCGCCGGGACCGGCAACTGGCTCTGGATTCAGCTTGCGGGTAGCTTCCTGGGCGGCGATGCCGGGCTTGCCCTTGGCGTCTTTGTCGTGATCCTTGATCTGGGCGTAGATCTGGCGCGCCTGCTCGGTTTTGCCCTCATTGCTGTACATATCAGCGAGTTGAAGCTGGGCAAGCATGGGTGGAACCGTGGTGGCGTGACCCTTGGCGAGCTCCTGATAGAGCGACACCGCCTGCTGTTCGCGGCCCGTGCTGGCATACAGCTGCGCCAGGGCGACCTTGCCCAGGGCGGCGGCATCGCCGTTGAAGCTGGAGGCGACCTTCTTCAGGGTGTCTTCGGCGGGGCCGTTTTGGCCTTCCTCCATATAGGTGAGGCCGACGAAGTACAGGGCGTTTTTGCCGGGCGCGGTCATGCCGTATCTGCCGGCGACCTGGGTAAACAGCGCGTTGGCCTTGGCGGCGCGCTCCTTGGCGGAGTTAAAGGCCTGCATGCCGGGGGGAAGGGCCTGCCCGGGGCGCACGATTGGGGTCTGATAGACCTGCATGGCATCGCCGAACGCGGTCTGCGCTTCTGCCGTGCGGTGCTGGTACAGCGAGTACGCACCCACCAGGATC
>CAXTRU010000062.1:0-13187 GCA_964246665.1 uncultured Acidobacteriaceae bacterium | reverse complement strand
GCGGTGCTCGCCAACATGCCCCCGCCGACTGAAGAGCTCCCCGGCCACAACGTCCATCACCAGTAAAACGCTCTTAGCGCAAAACTGACGGCCCGGCACTGTGCCGGGCCGTTCTGCGTCTCATCGCTTCCGGACTAAACCGCTCGTCCGCCGCGTAAGAAGTGGAAGATCAATGAGATGACCGCAAGAATAATCAGAATGTGGATGAAGAACCCCGCCACGTGAAACGCAAAGAAACCACCCGCCCACAAAATCAGCAAAACAATCGCCAGGATGAGAAACATACACGCACCTTTCAGCCATGAGATACGCGCGCACGGCGCGGGCCTGGCAAAGTGAGAGCGATACCGCTGGATCTAAGTTGTATTCGGGCTGAAATGTTCCTCTTCGGATTCCGGCAAGATAACAATTTCAAATTGGGAAGCATCTATGTACCTCAAGTGTCGTACCGGAGGCTGTCTTGGAACTGATTGTCATCATTCTTCTCGTGCTGTTGCTCTTCGGGTCCTTCCCTGTGTTTCCATATTCCCGCAGCTGGGGTTATGCGCCGACGGGCACCCTGGGAACCATTCTGCTGATTGTCGTGGTTCTCTTCCTGCTTCACGTTTTCTAGACTCCCCCGATTGCAAAGGCTTCCGTTAGCATGAAGGGCAGCATCGGCCGGTGCTGCCCTTTCTTATGCCTACTGAATCTCTCGAGTCCGCCGTCCTTCGCCTCAGCGATCTCGCCCCCGGCAATCTCCAATCCGAGATCCGCGCCATGTCCGTCGCCTGCGCAGAGGTTAACGGGATCAACCTGGCTCAGGGTGTCTGCGATACACACGTGCCGACCCCGGTTGCGCAAGCGGCTGTTGAGGCCATCCAGCAAGGACATAACATCTACACCCGCCTTGACGGTATCGCGCCTTTACGCCAGGCGATCGCCCGCAAGTTCGCGTCCTTCAATCATCTCGAGGTTGACCCTGAGACGCAGGTGCTGGTCACCTCCGGCGCCACCGGCGCACTCCACGCCGCGCTGATGGCGCTGCTCAACCCGGGCGACGAGTGCATCGTCTTCGAGCCGTTTTACGGCTACCACGTCGCCACGCTGAACTCCCTGCGCATGTTGCCGGTGATCGTGCCGCTGGCTGCCCCGGACTGGACACTCGACCTCGACCGCGTCCGTGCCGCCATCACGCCGCGCACCCGCGGCCTCATCCTCAACACCCCTGCCAACCCGACCGGCAAGGTCTTTACCCGCACCGAACTCCAGCAGCTCGCCGAGTTGGTGCTGCAGCACAACCTCTTCGTGTTCACCGACGAGATGTACGAGAACTTCATCTACGACGGCGGGCAGCACCTTTCGCTGGCCACCCTCCCCGGCATGGCCGAGCGCACCGTCACGATCTCCGGCTTCAGCAAACTCTTCTCGGTCACCGGCTGGCGTCTCGGCTATCTCACCGCCGACCCACGCTGGACGCCGGCGATCGGCTACTTTCACGACCTCACCTTCGTTTGCGCACCCGCCCCGCTGCAGTACGGCGCTGCTGCCGGCCTAGACCAACTGCCGAAAAGCTTCTACACCGACCTGACCGCCGAATACCAACAAAAACGCGACACCTTCTGCGCCGCCCTGACCCGCGCCGGCCTCCAACCCTATGTCCCCGCCGGAGCCTACTACGTCCTCGCCGACGCAAGCCGCATCCCCGGCCAGGACGCGAAGACCAAGGCCCGCAAACTCCTCGCCGACACAGGCCTGGCCGCCGTAGCCGGCACAGCCTTCTTCCTTACCGACCCTATGACTGGCGAAAACGCCGGCAACAATCTACTCCGCTTCTGCTTCGCCAAACGCGAGGAAGAGCTAGCCGAGGTATGCCGCAGACTGAACATCTACCGGCCAAGCTGATACCCACTTCGTTTCTTGGTTGTCATCCCGAGGGATCTGCCTTTGCCGCTTCGCCTTAGTCCGCCCCTTCACTCTGAAGGGTGATCAAAGCACGATCACGTTCAGGCCAGGTATTCGTTCGAAGTGACGCACATTCGCGGTTAGTACTCCATAGCCGAGTTCAAGCGCCGTAACGCCGATGAGAAGATCCGCCAGGGCCAGCCGGGCGCCCCTGGCTGCGTTCTCGCCGTCGAGTCGCCCCACCCGAAGCGCAACAGGGATGCTCACCGGATGCACAGGCAAGGCCACAAGCAACTCGTCAAGGAATTGCTGTCGCACCGCCATCCGCTCGGGTGACTCGGCCCGGACGATGCCGTGCATCAGTTCCATCGCCGTCACCACCGAGAGCGCTACGTTTCCGGCGGAGACACGGCTCGCGATGTCTGTCAGAGCTTGCCTCGCGTTCTTACCTTTGCGCTCCGCAGATATCAGTACGCTGGAATCGAGGATAAGGCCGGAGCTATTCAGTCCCATGCCGGGGTATTCAACGGCTCACGATGGGCAGCCACGGCCTCTTGAACGTCATGGGCGAAATCGTCGTCGATTAACGCGGGGGAGGACTCAGGCAATAGTGCAATGCAATCTTCGATAGAACGTCGCGGCGGCGCCGGCGTTCGCACCACCGCTACCGGATCCGCACCATGCTCGATCACAACCTCTGCTCCCGCTCGCACTCTGGCCAGTAAACCAGCAAAGTCGCGAACCGCGTCAGCCTCCGAGATGTGGACCACAGCCATATCTAGCATAATAAATCCGCTCAGTGCCCCATATGTCGCAAAAACGAGGGGCGCTCAGTAGAGCGCCCCTTTGCATGTTCTATTTGACGATCTCTAGCACCCACCCGCAATCGAGGGAATCAACATCACCTCATCGCCATCCGCAAACGGGTGCGTCTCCCCACCAAGAAAACGGATGTCCTCATCGTTGATGTAGACGTTGATAAACTTCCGCAGCTTCCCTTCGGCGTCTTTCAAATTTTGAGCCAACGCAGGGTACTTCGTATCAATCTCGCTCAACAAGCTCTGCAAATTCGAAGCATCCGAGGCAAAGCTCTTCTGCCCATCCGTATGCCGCGCCAACGCTGTCGGCAACACCACCTTCACGCTCAACGCACACCTCCAGCCAACTCCAACTCATCCTCCTGCACACGCCCCGCGCTCACCAGATCGCCATCGATGCGGCGGATGTACTCGTCGAAGTCCGCCAGCCGCGGCCGCACCGGCTCTGCTGTTTCGAAGCGCCCTTGCAGCACATCCGTCGTCTTCAGGCCATTGCCCGTGATGCACACCACCGTAGTCTCATCGGCGCCGATGCGCCCGTGTGCATATAGCCGAGCCGTCACCGCCGTCGTCACGCCACCTGCTGTCTCGGTAAAGATGCCTTCCGTCTCGGCGAGTTCCTGGATGCCCGAGATCACCTCAACATCGCTGACGTCCTCAGCAAATCCACCGGACTCCTGAATCATCTTCGACGCCATCGGCCCGTCTGCCGGGTTGCCGATCGCCAGCGACCGCGCAATGGTGTTGGGGCGCTGGGGCTCGATGAAGTCACGGCCCTGCTGCACAGCCTTCGTAATGGGCGAGCAGCCCGTGGCCTGCGCGCCGAAGAAGCGCACCGGCTTGTCTTCAACAAGACCCAAAGTCACAAGCTCTTTGAACGCCTTGCGGATCTTGCGGATCAGCGAGCCGCCCGCCATCGGCACAACAACGTTATCCGGCAACCGCCACCCAAGCTGCTCGGCGATCTCATAGCCAACCGTCTTCGAGCCCTCAGCGTAGTATGGCCGCAAGTTCACGTTCACCAAGCCCCAACCATACTCATCCGCAATCAGCGTGCACAAGCGATTGACGTGGTCGTAGTTGCCATCCACACGCACCAGCCGCGCGCCGTAGACCTGCGTGTTCAGCACCTTCGCCTGCTCCAAATCCGCCGGGATCAAGATGCAAGCCTTCAGCCCCAGACGAGCTGCCTGCGCGGCCACACTGTTGGCCAGATTGCCCGTGGAGGAGCACCCTACTACCTCGAATCCGAACGCCTGCGCATTCGCCAGCGCCACGCTCACCACGCGATCCTTGAAGCTCAGCGTTGGAAAGCAGACCGCGTCATTCTTTACGTACAGATTGGTTGCGCCGATGCGCTTGCCCAACTGCTTGGCGCGTACCAGCGGCGTATAGCCCACCGGAAGATCTGGCTGAAAGCCTTTTGGGATGGGAAGGAGATCCTTGTACCGCCAGATGCTTGCAGGCCCCGCTTGAATGCTTGCCCGCGTTACATGACCGCGCATGCTTTCAAGGTCGTATTGCACTTCCAGGGGCGCCAGGCAGTCATCGCATGCGGACTGTGGCCGGTTGCCAAAACTCTTGCCGCACTCGTTGCAGCGAAGTTCGTATACCGTATCCAGGCTCGTACAGGAACTCTCCGTCATCATCGTCTCCGATGGTCGTGGGGTCCTGCTTGTCTGTGAGGGCCGCTCTCGTCAGGAAGGAGGACTGGAGATATGCGGCAATGCCAGCGTATACAGCTACGCTTGCTCCACCGAATCTCATGTGTCCTGCTTGCGCAGGCGAGAGTTGACACCGGTACTGTACTCTGTCCGGTTGTCGGGGCGTCACAGGGCTCGTCCCTCGACCACTCTGCATGAAATTCGACCCGCTTGCACGGGAGGAATGAATCAACTTGTACCACGCTGACAGATGGCATGCAAGTTCTTCCCAGTTGTCCGTGTGCAGAACTTTGTTCCACCGACATCCAGTGCCACACGCACCGCTGTCGGAGATGTGCTCTTGATCGAAGCAAAGCGCAGTGGAGAGCTGCAGTCAAAGTGAGAGGGCCACAGACATAAGCTCGCACTACCGGTGGAGACTACTTCTCCTCCGCATGCTTACGTGCTTCGCTCGCCTCAGGCGTGTTGGCCACAAACTGCTTGCCCTTGCGCGAGCCCTGCACCTTCTTGGCATCCGTGGCTTTCTTCTGCGCAGGCGTTAGCTCCTTCCAGGCCTTGTCCGGGAGGTAGCGATGTGTCTCTTCGCCCTGCACCGCTTTGTCACCATCGGCCGTGTGCCACTTCTCGTCGCCCCAACTCTTCAAGCTCTGCTGCGCCTCGTTGCGCGGATGCTTATACCCGCCACCTTCGGCGACGTACTCATGCGCCACAAGCTGCGCCTTGCGTGCAGACCACTGCCCCGGTCGCCCGCCTTTATCACCGGCCACCACCTCGCGCTTGATCTTTTCGCGCAGCTCAGGCTTGGTGTAGTTGTCGTCGCTGTTGCGCGCCGCCGCCGTCTTCTTCGCGGGGCTCTTCTTCGCTGCAGATTTCTTCTGTGGTGCCTTCTTGGCTAGAGACTCCTTCGCAGCGCTCCTCTTCGTCGCGCTCTTCTTCGTAGCGGTTTTTTTCGCAGCGCTCTTCTTCGTAGCGGTCTTTTTCGCGGAAGTTTTGTTTGCAGGTGTCTTCTTCGCCGAGGTCTTCTTCGCAGTCGCCATGACCGCATCGGATGCGCGCTGCACCAATCAAGAAGGTGCAAGCAGGCCAGAAATCAGACGGATCAAAACGAGCCGGCGCAAACCGCTACACAACCAAACAACGCGCATCGCGATGCCCTCGGTAAGAACGGAGAACGAACCACCGAGCACCGAGCACCAGGCACCGACCGCCAGGCACTACTCAGGCTCATAATTCAAATTCGGTCCCAGCCAGCGCTCCGCTTCGTTCACGCTCCACCCCTTGCGTTGCGCATAATCCTCCACCTGGTCCCTGCCGATCTTGCCCAGGCTGAAGTATCGTGCCTCAGGATGGGCGAAGTAGATCCCGCTCACGCTCGAACCCGGCCACATCGCGTAGTTCTCCGTAAGCCGCATCCCCGTAGTTTCTTCCACGTTCAGCAGCCGCCAGATCGTCGCTTTCTCGCTGTGATCCGGGCTGGCCGGATAGCCCGGTGCAGGGCGTATGCCGCGATAGTGTTCTTGGATCAACTGCTGCGGTGTCAGTCCCTCATTCAGCCCGTAACCCCACGCCTCCCGCACCCTCTTATGCAGACACTCCGCAAAAGCTTCAGCCAAACGGTCCGCGATCGCCTCGGCCATGATCGCGTTATAGTCATCGTGCTTCGCGCGAAACGTGTCCCCAAGTTCCTTCAGGCCCACAGAATCCAACAACCCTGACTCACGAGGCGCTACAAAATCCGCCAACGACCGGCAAGGTTCCGAGCCCTCACGATGTGCCTGTTGCCGCAAACAGTGGAACCGCCCAACAAGGTCGCCCTGACGATCGTCGTGGTACAACTCAATGTCGTCGCCCACCGCATTCGCGCGCCACAAGCCATACACACCGCGTGCCTGCAGCAGGTTCTCGCGCACGATGCAGTCCAGCATCGCCTCGCCATCCTTCAGCAATTTGCGTGCTTCGGGTCCCTGCTTTTCATCGTCAAGAATGCGTGGGTAGATGCCCTTCAACCCCCATGTATGGAAGAACGGCGTCCAGTCCACAAACGCTTGCAGCGTTTCCAACGAGAAGTTTTCAAGCACACGCACGCCCGTGAACTCGGGCACGGCAAGGTTCTCGGCGCGCCACGTGATCGGCGTTCGCCGCCGCCGCGCTTCGTCCAGTGGCACAAGCGATAACGCCGGGGCGGCATGCCGCTTGCGCAGGGCGTCATACTCCGTGTGGTACTGCGCGATGAACTCGTCGCGGCTGTCTTCGCTTAGCAAACTTGTGGTTACGGGCACGGCACGGCTCGCATCCAGCACATGCACCACAGGCTCTGAGTAGTGCGGAGCGATCTTGACCGCCGTGTGCGCGCGGCTTGTGGTGGCGCCGCCAATCAGCAACGGCACCTTGAAGCCCTGCCGCTCCATCTCGCGGGCAACATGCACCATCTCGTCCAACGACGGCGTGATCAATCCGCTCAGCCCAATGATGTCGGCCTTCACCTCCTTGGCGCGTTGCAAAATCTTCTCCGCCGCGACCATCACGCCCATGTCGATCACTTCGTAGTTGTTGCACGCCAGCACCACACCCACGATGTTCTTGCCGATGTCGTGCACATCGCCCTTCACCGTCGCCAGCACGATCTTGCCTTGTGCGCGCACCTCTTCGCCTGCCGCCGCCGCCCTCGCCTTCTCGGCTTCCATGTAGGGCGTCAGATACGCCACGGCCTTCTTCATCACGCGCGCGGACTTCACCACCTGCGGCAGAAACATCTTGCCCGCACCAAACAGGTCGCCCACCACGCTCATGCCGGCCATCAACGGACCTTCGATCACTGCCAACGGGCGCCCAAGTTTCGCGCGCGCTTCCTCGGTATCCTCGTCAATGTACTGGTCGATGCCCTTCACCAGCGCATGGCTCAGGCGCTCTTCCACTGTGCCGCCGCGCCACGCCTCTGCCCTGTCGTCTTTGCTTCTTTTGTTGTCATTCCCGAAGGGAACCTGCTGTTCCGCGTTCAGCCGTTCCCCAAAGTCCACCAGTCGCTCAGTCGCATCCGGCCGCCGGTTCAGCAGCACATCTTCCACCAGCACCTTCAGCTCTGGGTCGATCTCCTCATACACCTCCAGCATGCCGGCGTTCACGATGCCCATGTCCATGCCGGCCGCGATCGCGTGGTACAGAAACGCCGAGTGCATCGCCTCGCGCACCTTGTTGTTGCCGCGAAAGCTGAAGCTGATGTTGGATACACCACCGCTCACCTTCGCGTGCGGCAGGTTTCCTTTGATCCATCGCGTTGCGTTGATGAAGTCGACGGCGTAGTTGTTGTGCTCCTCCATGCCGGTCGCCACGGTCAGGATGTTGGGGTCGAAGATGATGTCTTCGGGCGGAAAGCCTACCTCATCCACAAGCAGCGAATACGCACGCTGGCAGATGCGACTCTTGTCCTCAAACGTCGCTGCCTGGCCCTGCTCATCGAAGGCCATCACCACCACAGCCGCACCATATTTCAGCACTGCCCGCGCGCGCTGCCTGAAGATCTCCTCGCCTTCCTTCAGCGAGATCGAGTTCACGATGCCTTTGCCCTGCAGCGTCTTCAGGCCGGCCTCGATGACCTCCCACTTCGACGAATCGACCATGAAGGGCACCTTGGCCACTTCAGGCTCGCTGGCAAGCAACTGTAGGTAGCGCGTCATGGCTGCCACGCCGTCGATCATGCCCTCGTCCATGCAGATGTCCAGTACGTTGGCGCCGTTTTCCACCTGCTGCCGCGCCACGCTCACGGCCTCTTCGTATTTCCCTTCTTTGATCAGCTTCGCAAATTTAGGCGACCCCGCCACATTGGTGCGCTCGCCGATCATCAGGTACACGCCAGGCTGCTGCGTAAACGGCTGCGACCCCGACAGGCGGAGCGGCTTCACTACGGATTGACTGTCCTCACTCACTTCGCTTAGCTCTTGCCTCGACCTTTGTTGTCATCCCCGAAGGGGATCTGCGTTTGCTGTTGCATGGTTGTTCCTGTTGTCATTCCCGCGGAAAGCTGTCTTTATTCCTGCTGTTGCTGTTGGCCTTGCTTTTCTGGCTGTCATTCCCGGGGGAAAGCTACCTTTGTTCCTGCTTTTGTTGTTGCCGTTGCTTTTCTGGTTGTCATTCCCCGAACGGGGAACCTGCTGTGTCGAAGCCCTCACGCCGCTACCAGGTGCCGTGGCGCCTTTCCCTCCAACGCCTTGGCAATGGCCGCGATATGCTCCGGTGTGTTTCCACAACATCCACCCGCGATATTGATCAACCCATCCGCCGCGAAGCTCCCCAGGAATCGCGCCATATCCTCAGGCCCCAGATCAAAGCCCGTAGGCGACAATGGATTCGGCAACCCCGCGTTGGGATAACAAGAGATCGCCGTATCCGCCTTCTGCGACAGCTCACTCAAAAACGGATACATCAGGTCCGGCCCAAGCGAGCAATTCAACCCCACACTCAACGGCTTCACATGCTTTACCGCCGTCCAGAACGCCTCGGTCGTCTGCGCTGAAATCAACGTCTCGCCGCCACGTCCCACGGCTGCCGAGATCATCACCGGCAACTCCACGCCGTCCTCGTCAAAGACTTCGCGAATGGCCACCAACGCCGCTTTCGCATTCAACGAATCGAAGATCGTCTCCACCAGCAACAGGTCGCTTCCACCTGCGATCAAGGCGCGCGTTTGCTGCTTGTACGCCGTCTTGACCTGGTCGAAGGTCACAACACGAAAGCCAGGGTCGTCCGCATCCGGCGAGTTCGACAGGCTCACCGTCATCGGGCCAATCGCCCCTGCCACAAAGCGCTGGCGCCCGGTCTCGTTGGCAACGCGATCTGCCTCCTGACGGCACTGGCGTGCGCTCTGTTCGTTGATCTCCCAGGCAAGCAGTTCCAGCGCAGGATCTTCAATGATGCCCTGATAGAACGCCGGATCCTTGCGCCCACCACGTTCGCGCGGGTCTTCCACAAAGAACTCGCTCTGCGTGATGCTCGTTGAGCCAAAGGTGTTGGTTTCGATGATGTCTGCACCGGCTTCCAAAAAGCGCCGGTGGATATCGCAGATCATGGCCGGCTGCGTCAGGGAGAACAGATCGCCGTTGTTCAACAGATCCTTGTCGGCATTTTTAAATCGCTCACCGCGGATGTCGGCTTCCGTCATGCCGTAGGTGCGAATCGTGGTTCCCATCGCCCCATCGATGATGGCGATCCGTCTCTCCATCACCGCTTCCAACGGATGCTTTGCCCGTTTCACCATCACGCGCCTCCAACCCACTACACGACTACGGCGAGCCCAAAAGGCCCGCCGCGCTGTCTCTTCTCTCGTGTCTCGTCTCTCGACTAGCGCAGAACCTCAACCTCTTCATGCTCCGTATGCGGCAGAGCCTTCGGCACCGGCACCAACATGTCTTCCTTGCGCATGACCATGTTCGTCGCGTTCAAGCTGGCCAGCTCAAAGCCATGACCATGCGTGATCGCATCGGTCGGGCAAGCCTCAACACAGTACCCGCAAAAAATACAGCGGTTGTAGTCGATGTTGTAGACCTTGGCGTAGCGCTCAGACGAGCTGATCCGGTGCTCCTCGGTATTGTCCGCCGCCTCGATGTAGATGCAATTGGCCGGGCAGGCCGCCGCACACAGAAAGCAGGCAACGCACTTTTCCAACCCGTTCTCATCGCGCTGCAACTGATGTTTGCCGCGGTAGCGCTCCTGGAACACCGCTCCCCGCAGCGGCCCTTTGCCGTCCGGATAGTTCTCTACCTCAGTAGGCTGAAAGGTCTCGCGCAGGGTGATGCCCATGCCCTTCGCGATCGCAGCGGCGTTGCCCAATATCGACATAGGTCAAGTATACGTCCCTATGACGCGGTCAGCCTTCCGTTGCTCGCCCTGTCGCCTTCTTGTTGTCATTCCCCGAACGGGGAACCTGTTTTCTGCGCACCAGGCCACGAAGTCCCGGCGCTACACTGCCCCTATGCGCCTTTCCTCCGTCTCCGCATTGGCCCTCGCCTGCACCGTCGCCCTGCGAATCGCCGCCCAGAACCCCTCCTGCGGCCACTTCAACGACGGCGTCGCCCACATGGACAAGGCGCCCGTGCCGCCGTCCAGGTCGCTCAACATCACCTTCCAGGGGCGCGTCACCACCCTCAGCCTCGCCGAGCTGCTAAATCTGCCGCAAACCACCGTCCATGTCCACAACGCCCACGCGAACCAGGACGAGGTGTACACCGGTCCCCTGCTCGCCGACGTCCTCAACCGCGCCGGCCTCACCAGCACAAAGGAAACCGAGCCGCTCATCCTCCACAGCACAATCGTGGCCACCGGCACCGACCATTACTTCGTGCTCTACTCCGCCGCCGAGGTGGAACCCGCGTTCTCGAAGAGCCAGGTCATCGTCGCCGTCATGAAGTCCGGCCTCCCCGACGACGCCGGCGGCCTCGTCCAGCTCATCAACACCGACGGTGCCAAACCCGCCCGCTGGGTTCACGGGCTCGCCAACCTGAACGTCGTCAGCATGACACCGCAGCCGTAGGCGCCGCCCTCTACAACGTCGCGCGCAGCTCAACCCTTTTGGGTGCGGTCACGATTTTTACTGTGCCATGACCAGGGTTAGACTGTGTCTTTAATCTGAGCAGCCCCGCCCTCCGCATCGCTTGAATGTCACGGCTGACCGCACTCCGGTTCCGCTTGAGCGTCGCGGCTACCGCCGTCACGGACGCTGGCTGCTTGCGCACCGTCGCAAGAAGTTCCTGCCGAACGGGCGTAAGTTGGCTCAGCAAATCAGCAGCACTCTCAAAGTGAATGCGCCGAACAGGCGTGATCCGTTCCTTGCGATCCATCTTTTTCGCAAGCGATCGCCACCGGGTTTTTGTGTCTTCCCATGATTCCGTGCCGACGATCGTTTTCACGCCAATCACCCTTACCTATTCCTCTTGATTTGATCCACTTCCATTAAAAATCGCTCGAGCGTCTGATCGAAGGACGTGAAATGAACTCGTGAGACCCGGCCCATGAAATGTCGTTCGTGATATCCATGTGCATTGTCATAGCCAAGAATTCGTCCGTTATCTACTGGGCAGGCAAGATGATGGATGAGCGCCATGTTGTATCGCACGACCTTTCCGTTGGGATCCGCCCACGCTTCAAACCGAGCCGTTGCTTCATGCCCTGACGCGCAACGAATGGTACTTCGCTCGTCAGTGACCTTGATCGATTCTAGCTTCTGATTGGCCTGCGCTGTCACGGCTCATTGTATCCAGCCGAAACTACTGAAGCAACAGCTGATGTCACGCTCTCAGCGCTTCATCAATCAAGCAAAGTGTCTACTTTCTACCGCACCGCCGCCCGAATCATCCCGAAACTTCCCATCCAATGCGCCAAGCCACCCACCAGGTCCCGCGTGGGCACCTCATTCGACGCCTGCCGTACCGGCCCGACGCCCTGTGCGCCATCAACGGCATCCCGCAGCTTGCGCGCCATTCCGAGCTCAAATCCTTCACTCACCCAAACGCGCTTGTCATCCCGCCGCAGCAGGATGTCGCCCTCACGCGTCGAGTACACCCGCTCATCCGGATCGGTCTCGTCGCTCTGCCGGCGCTTCAGCCCGTCGTACTGGCGCGGCAACTCTTCTTCGAAGACGTGAAAGAAGCTTTCAGCCGAATCCTCATTCTTCCACTGCGACGCATACAGCAAGGCCAGCGACCCGGTCGTCTTCTTCTCTGCTTCGCTCGCATTCTTGCGTTGCGCCGCGTAGTAGATGCCGCCGTCCCAGTTCGGCGTCAGCGCTTCGGCCAGCGGCTTGCCGCCGAACAGCTCCGCCGTCATCCGCACGTCCAGCTCACCCATGACACCCACGTCATAGGGCTCATACCCGGCGTCGGTCAGCATCGGGTGGATATCCGGCAAGCGCAGTACCGTCACGGGCGCGTTGCGCAGGTACGCCTCCGGATGCAGGATCTGCGAGCTCGCCGTCGGCGGCGCACCCAGCACGCCGGCAAACGCCCGCTGCGTCCCTGCCCGCACCTCCACCGCCTGCTCAAACAACAACCCGCTTGAGTATGGAAACAATAAACTCTGTTGCAGCACCAACGGCGCGCGTGACAGCACTGGGCTGTCACTCATATCCGCCGAGTTGTTGGCCATCATCTGCGCCGCCGCCTCGGGCATCTCCTTCAGCGTCTTGTTGATGCCCTGCTTCATCAGCGTGTAGTCGGCAAAGCTGATCATCGCCTGGCCTTCCAGCACCGCATCGCGCGCCGTATCGGCCTCGTCAGTCTCGATGTGCCGACTATCCTCGGGCGCGGTCTTGGCCACGCCCTCCGGCTGCACATCCTCCCAGTGCTTCAGGTCGACCTTCTGATCCTGCAGCGCATGAGTCAGTTCATGCGCCATCACGCTTTCCTGCTCATCCACCGGCACCCAGTCCAGCAGGTTCATCGTCTTGGTCTTGTTGTCGTAGAAGCCGGCGATCTGCTCCGTCAGCAGACTCAGCAAAAAGGGCCGCAGCTGAAAATCACGATCCAGCAAGCCGAACTTCTTCAGTACCAGCTCGCTCTGCTGCATCTTCTTGTTGCCTTTGTCCTCGTCAAAGCGTTTGCGCAGCTCCTTGTTCACCTGGTCACGGCTGACGAACACCTTCTTCACCGGGTGCTCAATCGGCAACCCCGTATCCTTGCTCGCGAACGCAAAGATCTTGTCGCTCAAGCCGAGCAACTGCTTCTCCTGGTCCTTCGTCAGCCTCTGCTCCACCGTAATCGTCGTCTTCCCCGACTCCAACTGCGGAGGCGTCACCCCAGGCGTCCCGCTCGGCACAGGTTGCGCCGGCTCTTTC
>CAXTRU010000061.1:0-13373 GCA_964246665.1 uncultured Acidobacteriaceae bacterium | reverse complement strand
CCTAGCTAGCCACAGGAGCCGGCGTGGGCGCCGCCGCACCGGAGCTCGTGGACGGAACCGACGAGGTGTCCGGTGCCGGCGTTGCCGCCAGCTTGCCCCACCCCGGCAGTTCCTGCGAGCCAACAATCAGCCGCACGCCATCACGCAACGTCACATACGTCCAGAACCAACTGCGGAAGACGCTCAACCGGTTGCGCAGCCCGATCAGGAAGAAGATATGCACCACCAGCCACATCAGCCATGCGATAAAGCCGCCCAGGTTCGCATGAAACGGCCACGCCACTCGCGCTACCGCCGCTTTGCGCCCGATGGTCGCCATGTCGCCCTTGTCGAAGTAGCGGAACGGCTTTTGCTTCGCTGCGGCGCCCTCGCTCTGCTGCAGCAGCTTGATCCGTTTTGCGGCATAGTCGCCCATCTGCATCGCCGGCTGCGCCACGCCCGGGACGGGCTTGCCGTCCTGCTCATAGTGGGCCAGGTCGCCGATGACGAAGATCTCCGGATGGTTTGGCGGATTCAGGTGCCCGTCCACGAAGACGCATCCACGCTTATCGGTCTCAAATCCCAGCATCTTGCCCAACGGGGAGGCTTGCACACCCGCACCCCACAGGGTGCACACGCTGTCGATACGCTCTTCCCCAACCTTCACGAACCCTGGCCCAATCTCAGTGACGTGCGAGTTGGTCCGGCACTTCACGCCAAGATTCGCAAGCTGCTCTACGGCCTTTTGCTGCAGATCCTTCGGATAGGCACCCAGGATGTTCGGCGACCCTTCAAGGATCATCACGTTGGCTGAGCCTGGATCGATGTGCCGGAAATCCTTGGTCATGTACAGCCGCGCAATGTCGGAGATGGCCCCCGCAAGCTCCACACCGGTGGGCCCGCCACCGATGATCACAAAGTTCAACGGCGGGTGACTGCCCGTCTCCAGCTTCTGGCGTTCCGCAAGCTCGAAGGCCAACAGTACGCGCCGTCGAATCTCGGTCGCATCCTCCACGGTCTTCAGCCCCGGTGCCAGGCTGGCCCATTCGTTGTGCCCGAAGTAGCTGTGCGTCGCTCCCGTGGCTACCACCAGGTAGTCATAGACAAGCTCGGCACCGCTCTTCACATGCACGCGCCTGGCGGCCGTATCGAAGCCCACAACTTCGTCCATCAACACTTCCGTGTTGCGATTCTCCCGCAAGATCGACCGGATCGGCTGCGCGATATCACCGGGCGAAAGCACCGCGAGCGCTACTTGATACAGCAAGGGCTGAAAGGTGTGGTGGTTGCGCCGGTCCAACACGGTCACGTCAACTGCGGCGCCGCCTAAACCTTGCGCAGCGTGAATGCCCCCAAAGCCCGCACCCACAATGACCACACGCGGCCGGCGTCCCACTGCGTTTGTCGTCACAGGCATAACTTGCTGCCTCCATTGATCTGCTACCCCCATTTCGATGCGACACCGAGCTGAACTGATGCCGCGAATTCCGGCCGCCACGCGTCCGCTCAACGGGAACGCATCCAAACGTGGATGAGCACAGCAACCCTTGGCCCAACCAAACAGCTCGGCAATTCCGACCTTCATCTCACCCCGATTGGTTTCGGCGCTTGGGCCATTGGCGGCGGCAACTGGCAGTACGCCTGGGGCGCCCAGGACGACAACGACTCCCTTGCCGCCATCCACCGCGCGCTTGAGGGCGGCCTTAACTGGATCGATACCGCCGCCGTTTACGGCCTGGGCCACTCCGAAGAGATCGTCGGTCAGGCACTACGGCAGACCTCTGCAAAACCGTTTGTCTTCACCAAGAACTCCATGACCTGGGGCACGGGAGGTCCCGACGATCGCAAGATCGTCAACTCGCTCAAGAAGGTTCGGCAGGAGTGTGAAGCGAGCCTGAAACGGCTCAGCGTCGAGGCCATCGACCTCTACCAGATCCACTGGCCCAACCCCGAGAACGAGTTCGAGGAAGGCTGGCAGACCATGGCCGACCTGCAGAAGGAAGGCAAGGTCCGTTACCTTGGCGTGTCGAACTTCAACGTCGAGCAGATGAAGCGCGTACAGACGATCGCACCGATCACGAGCCTGCAACCGCCCTACTCCATGCTGAACCGGAATGTCGAGGCCGAGATCCTGCCCTTCTGCCAGCAGCACAACATCGGCGTCATAAACTACTCGCCTATGCAAAGCGGCCTGCTCACCGGCGCCATGACCCGCGAGCGCGTCCAGAACATGCCGGAGGACGATCATCGCCGCAATCGCAAAGAGTTCCAGGAGCCACAGCTCACTCGGAATCTCGCGCTTGCCGACCGGCTCAAGCAGATCGGCGCACGTCACCACGTGGAGGCCGGCGTTATCGCCATCGCCTGGACTCTTCACCACCCTGCCGTCACCGCGGCCATCGTCGGCGGTCGCAATGCCAAACAGGTCGATGGCTTCCTCCCTGCTGTCGACTTCCGCCTCAGCGAGACTGAGTTCGACGAAGTTGACAGTTTCCTTAGCGGAGACAAGTAGCCGTGAACGAGTGAGAGGCGCAGTCGAGGCGGGCCGTGCAGGCGATGTTAGCCAAGCTCGGCGAGGTCTACACGTGGCAGGAGCCTGTGCTCTCCGCGGAAGCTCTACTGCGTCAGGATGACCGGGCCATCTTTGGTGATGGCCACCGTGTGCTCGAAGTGGGCGCTCAGGCTGCCGTCGACCGTAATCGCGGTCCAGCCGTCCTCCAGCACCTTCACCTCCGCCGAGCCCGCATTGATCATCGGCTCAATCGCCAGCACCATACCAGGCTTCAGCCGCGGTTCCTTGCCCGGGTTGCCGATGTTGGGCACCTGCGGATCCTCATGCATGCTTTTGCCGATTCCATGCCCGACGAACTCCTTCACCACACCATACCCCTCGGCCTCGCACAGGCTTTGTACCGCCCAGGCGATGTCGCCGAGTCGCCCGCCCGGCAGCGCTTTCTTTATGGCCGCGTACAGCGAGGCTTCCGTCACCGCAAGCAGCTTCTTCGCCGCGGGCGAAGGCGTGCCCACCGCATAGCTCATGGCCCGGTCGGAATAAAAGCCGTTCACCACGACGCCGCAGTCAATTGAGATCACATCGCCGTCCCGCAGCACACGCTTCTCGCTGGGGATACCGTGAATCACCTCGTGGTTCACGGAGGTGCACAGCACGGCCGGGTATCCGTGGTAACCCTTAAACGCGGAGACCGCACCCAACGCCGCAATCTTTGCCGCGGCTGCCCGCTCCAGATCCATCGTCGTCGCGCCCACACGTACCACGCCCCGCACGGCCTCGTGGACCTCTGCCAGCGCCCGGCCGGAGACGCGCATCTTCTCTATCTCAGCCGCGGATTTAATCAGAATTGCCATAGCCCTTGGATGCCCGACGGTCGCAAACGCCGCGGCAGCTCCGCCTAGTCTCCCTACCGCATGCGCAGCAATGTCGACCGAATCCCCTCAGTGACATCGTCCAGCGCCCGGTCGCCATCCACCTCGGCGAAACGGTTGCCGTGCGTCCGGTAGTACGCCACCACGGGCGCTGTCTGCAACTCAAAGGCCTTCATGCGTTCGTAGAAGACCTCTTCGCGGTCATCGGCTCGCTGCGTTAGGGGTCCACCATCGATGTCGCAAACGCCCGCGATCTTCGGCGGGTTCGTGTAGATGTTGTAGATATTGCCTGTTTGCGAGATTCGTCGGCCCGTGATGCGCTCCAACAGCACACGCTCATCCACCACCAGGTGAATGGCCACGACCGGCAGCTTCGGCATGGGCCCAGCCGCGGCGTCGGTGGGCTGCACGGCCTCGCCATGCTCGCTCGTGATGTACTCGTCCAGCCACTCGGCCTGGTTCAGCGTGCGTGGATAGCCATCCAGGATGTACCCGCGCCGTGTGTCGGGCATCATCAGCCGGTCGGCAACCATGTCGTTCACCAGCTCGTCCGGAACAAGCTTGCCCTGCGTCATCAGCTGGTCGGCAAGCAGGCCCAGCCTCGTGTGGTGCTTGCGGTGCTCGCGCAGCAGGTCACCCGTGGAAATCTGCGGCATCCCGAACTCTGCCATCAGGCGCTTCGCCTGTGTTCCTTTGCCAACGCCGGGCGCACCCAGCAGCAGCACCGGGCCGGGAACAAACGTGGTCATCCTATGGTCTTGCTCAGCCAAGCTCAATTCCTGCAACACAATCCTCAGTCTGCAAAGCGAAGCAGGCGGAGCGGCCCTCGCTCACGCCTGCGTTGTCGTTCCCTGTGACCCACTTACCAGCGACGCGCCAGCCGTCGGCTCGCCTTGGGCGAAAAGCCCTCGTAATGCCGCATAATCAGCTGCGCCTCAATCTGCTGCACCGTGTCCATGGCCACCCCCACCACGATCAGCAAACTCGTGCCGCCGAAGTAGAAGCGCACCCCCAAACCGTTGGTCACCCAGGTCGGCAAGCGATCGAAGACACCGCCCACCAGCGGCAAGTGATTGAAATGAATGCCGGAGATGAGCAGTTGGGGAATGATGGCCACAATGATGAGGTAAACCGCACCCACCAGAGTCAGCCGCGTCAACACATCGTTGATGAAGTCCGAGGTTCGCTTACCCGGCCGAATACCCGGAATAAAGGAGCCATACTTCCGCATGTTGTCGGCGATATCGTCCGGGCGGAAGATGATCGAGATGTAGAAATAGGCAAAGAAGACGATTGCTGCGATAAAGAGCAGCTCGTAAAGCGGCTCTGCCGGAGCGAGCGCCCGAAATACCGGTCCGATATAGGTCGTATCCTGCAGCGGTCCTGACCCGAACAAGCTCACTCTGGACAGCAGCGCCGGCGCCGAAAGGATGGAAGACGCGAAAATCACCGGCATCACACCACCGGAGTTGACCTTCAGCGGCAGAAACGAGCTCGAAGCCTGACTGATGGAGCGGCCCACAACGCGCTTGGCCGACTGGATCGGGATGCGGCGGTCCGACTTCTCGACATAGATGATGAACGCGACGACGGCGATCATCAGCCCTACCAGAAGCAGGATCGCAATCGGCGTGAACCCTCCCCAGGCGCCTGTCACGGACTTCTGATACAGCTCACTGACGCCGCCGGGCAGGCCAACAACGATCCCCGTAAAAATCAACAGGCTCATGCCATTGCCCACGCCGCGATCGGTGATCTGCTCTCCCAGCCACATGATGAAGGCTGTGCCGCAGGTCAACGTAATCACGCATAGCGGCACAAAGGCCACCTTGGGGATTGTCACCATCCCTTGCGAGGTAAGGGGGATCGAGATAAAAAAGCTCTGCACAATCGCCAGCAACACGGTCACGTACCGCGTCCATTGAGTGATCTTGCGCCGGCCGATCTCGCCTTCCTTCTGCAGCTTCGCCAGCGGCTCATAAACGACGGTCAACAGTTGGAAGATGATCGACGCCGTGATGTACGGCATGATCCCAAGCGCGAAGATGGTGAACTTGCGCAGATTGCCGCCTGCAAACAAATCCAACAACCCCAAGGCGGAGCCCGCATTCTGATTAAAGAACTGCGCGAGCATATCGGCGTTCACCCCGGGCGTCGGGATGTGGAAGCCGATGCGGTAGACCGCGAGGAGTCCTAAGGTAAACCCAATGCGCTTCCGCAGGTCCGGGAGGCGAAAGATGTTGGTAAATTTCTCGAGCATCGAAGGAAGGCCTTAATTGACGCAAGGTGCGGAACGACGCGGCACAGAGATTGCCTCAGTTAGCGGCTGTTCGCCCTGATTTTACTCTGGAAACTGCCCGATGTGCACCGGAGACACGAAGGCCGGAGCATCGCGCCCCGGCCCCTCGCCGAAACTACGCCGCTGCGGCTTCAGCGCCGATGATCACGGCCTTACCGCCTGCCGCCTCAATCGCCTTCTGCGCTGAGGCGGAGAACTTGTGTGCATGCACCGTGACGGCGCTGCTGATTTCGCCATTGGCCAGCACCTTCACCAGCTTGTTGCGACCCTTGACGACGCCGCGAGCCTGTAGCGTTTCCAGTGTCAATTCAGTCTCGCTGCCAACCGCAACCAGCTCCGCAATCTTGTCCAGGCCGAGCGCGAGCAGGCGCTCATGGGTCAGCTCGCCTTCACCCATCTCGGCGATCCGGCTCAGGTTCAAGACCGTGTACTCCGTGCGGAAGATGTTGGTGAAGCCGCGTTTCGGCATGCGGCGGTGCAGCGGCATCTGGCCGCCCTCAAAGCCGCGCATCATGCGCGAACCCGACCGCGAGCGCTGGCCCTTATGGCCGCGCCCCGAGGTCTTACCAATGCCCGAGCCCATACCGCGGCCCACACGCTTTTTGTTGCTGTTCGCCCCTTTGGGCGCGTTCAGGTTGCTGAGATTTTTCGCCATGGTTCCTCGCTCACGCCGGGAGCACTGTTGGCACAGGGTCCGACTCGCATTCGGCCCTCTGCCGAGGGCGGGTGATGACTACTCGACAATACGGACCAGGTGAGGAATCTTCTTCACCATGCCACGGATCGACGGTGTGTCTTCGCGCTCGACGATCTGGTTCAACCGCGTGAAGCCAAGCCCCTTGACGACGAGCTTATGCTTTACCGGTGTGCAGATCTGCGAGCGGAAATACTGGATCTTGATCTTGCTTTCGCTTGCCATCGCCATTCTCTCCAAAGGCCAAAGCCCTTTACCGCGGAACACAGGAAGCGCAAGGAGCCGAACGCCGCTTCCCACTCCCTATTTCCTACTTCCTGTTTGCTGCCCTCACTAAAGCTCGTCCACAGACTTGCCGCGCAGCGTCGCCACTTCCTGTTTGTCGCGCAATTGCGTGAGCGCGTCAAAGGTCGCCTTAATCACATTATGCGGATTGGCAGAGCCGATGTTCTTGGTCAGCACATTCTGCACACCTGCCGCGGTCATCACGGCGCGAACGGTCTTACCCGCGATCACACCCGTTCCTTCCGGCGCCGGCTTGAGCAGAACCTCACCCGATCCGAAGTGCCCGAGCACCTGGTGCGGAATGGTCGTCTGCGTCATGTTGACCTTGATCAGGTTCTTCTTGGCGGCTTCGATACCCTTCCGAATCGCCTGCGGCACTTCCTTCGCCTTGCCCGAACCGTAGCCCACGACGCCTTCGCTGGGATCACCAACGATCACCAGCGCCGCGAAGCTCATGTTCTTACCGCCCTTGACCACCTTGGTCACACGGTTGATGCTGACGACCTCATCCTTGAGGTTCATCCGATTCCCGTCGAGTCTGCGCTTCATTGCCATCGTTATCCTCTGTATGTCTCCCGGCACACCGGTCCGGGACTGCAGCGTCCTACGCCGCCCTGCTGTAACGATTCCCTACATCCGGGAATGTGCCTTCCGGTCTGCGCCGGTTCGGCGGTTAGAACTCGAGACCAGCCTCACGCGCGGCATCGGCCAATGCCTTGATACGGCCGTGGTACAAATACCCGCCACGGTCGAACACAACCTTCTTCACGCCGGCGGCCTGCGCGCGCTCCGCGATCATCTTGCCGACAGCCTTGGCCGCCTCAATGTTGCCGCCAACCATCTTCTCACCGGTCTTCTTGGTGACGGTGGAGGCGGACGCGATCGTGACACCATTGGCGTCGTCAATCAGCTGGGTGTAGATGTGATTCAGCGAACGGTACACATTCAACCGCGGGCGTTCCGCGGTGCCGGACATCTTGGCGCGGATGCGGTCATGCACGCGTTGACGAATTTGATTACGACGGGGAGCCAAAATCATAGTTCTTCCTTCCTAACAGCGTCGCCAGCCTCTGACGACGTTCGGGAGGGCCACCGACTGCTCAGCGGCCTCCTAGGTTACTTCGCGCCGGTCTTGCCGACCTTCTTCTTGAGCTTCTCGTCCGAGTAGCGAACGCCTTTGTTCTTGTAGGGGTCCGGCTTACGCAGCGAACGCATATCCGCCGCGACCTGGCCGACCTTCTGGCGATCGATACCCGACACCGTCACATGGGTCTGCTTCGGGTCAACAGTGACCTCGACACCGGTGGGCAACGGAAACTCGATCACGTGCGAGTAACCGAGCGTGAACACAACGGTGCTCTTGCCTTTCAGTTCCACACGGTAGCCGATGCCGACGACATCGAGCTCCTTTTTCCAGCCATTGGTCACGCCTTCGACCGCATTGAACACCAGCGCGCGGGCGAGCCCGTGCACCGCCTTCTGCGAGTCGTTCTGGCGAACGACGTTCAGGACGCCATTCTCTTCCTTCAACGTGATGCCCTCAGGAACCAACGCCGAAACCCGTCCCTTGGGTCCTTCGACCAACACATTGCCGCCGTCCACAGTGTACTTCACACCCTTTGGTAGCGGAATCGGCTTCAATCCAATACGTGACATCGTGACATCCCTTTTCGGCTTGCGAGTCGCGGGGCTGATCGTCTCAACACCGTTCCACTGCAGCCGGCAACCTGCGTTGCCGTACATCCCATTTGGCCCACCGAGGCAGGCCGGTTACGCTACCAGACCTCGCAAAGAATTTCGCCGCCCACGCCTTCACGGCGGGCCTGACGACCGGTCATCACACCCCGGGGGGTGGTCATGATGGAGATACCCAGACCGCCCTGCACGCGACGGATCTCATCCTTGCCGACGTACACGCGGCAGCCCGGCTTGGACACGCGCTTCAAATCGCGGATCGCGGGCTCGTTGTTCACGCCGTACTTGAGGTACACGCGCAGCAACTGGCGGCCCTCTTCGTCCACAGGCTTCACGTTCGAGATGTAGCCCTCTTCCTTTAGAATGCGCGCGACCTCGGCCTTCAGCCGAGAGGCGGGCACATCCAGCTTCTGGTGACGGGCGTTATGCGCATTGCGGATGCGGGTGAGGAAGTCGGCTACCGGATCGGTCAGATTCATCTGTTTCCTTTCATTTCCCGTTCGCTCCGGGCCGTGCCTCTCACGAGGGCAGGCCGGGAGAACCAGCGAAAATGGTTGTGGCACGTATCCGTGCCGTACCTCTCATGCAGGGCGGCCCTGTTGCGACCGCCGGGCAGGTTGGCTGGGTTTTACCAGCTGGACTTTACGACGCCCGGGATCTCTCCCTTGAGCGCCAGGCCGCGGAAGCAAAGACGGCAGATGCCGAACTTCCGCAGAAACGCCCGTGGACGACCGCAGAGCTGGCAGCGGTTGTGCTGACGGGACTTGAACTTCGGTGTGCGTGCGTCTTTGACGCGCTTTGCTGTCGTTGCCATAGGTCTCTCGCTCTTTTTCTGTACCCCGGGGCCCTAGGCCCTGGTCTCTGTGCCCTGTTATGCGCCCTGGCGGAAAGGCATCCCAAAGGAGCGCAACAGGGTGCGCGCGCCGTTATCGTCCTTGGCCGTCGTCACGATCGTAACGTTCATGCCCTTGGTCTTTTCCACCTTCGAGTAGTCGATCTCCGGGAAGATCAGCTGGTCACGTAGGCCAAGTGTGTAGTTGCCACGGCCGTCAAAGCTCTTGGAACTCACACCGCGGAAGTCCCGCACGCGCGGCAGTGCCACGGAAATGAGGCGATCGAGAAACTCATACATCGCGTCGCCACGCAGCGTGACCATCGCTCCAATCGGCATGCCTTCACGCAGCTTGAACGCGGCAATCGACTTCTTTGCCTTCGTGATGACCGGCTTCTGACCCGTGATCGCGCCGAGGTCCGCCACAAGCGGGTCGACGATCTTGTTATTCTGTGTCGCTTCGCCGATACCCATGTTGATCACAATCTTCTCAATCTTGGGTACCGCCATCACGTTATCCAGCCCAAGCTCTTTTTGAAGCTGGGCCTTGATCTCGCTCCCGTACTTTTCCTTCAGTCGTGCTGCCATTGCTTGCTCTTCTTTCTCCACGGAGCCGGGGTGGCCGTTGCCGTCTACCGTTGCGTGGGGTGCTCACTTCGCCTCTTGCGAGGCAGACGGATGCTACTTCGAGTCCTTGGTTTCTGTGACGTCGGTATTGTTCGAGCGCGCCACACGGATCTTCTTGTCGCCGTCCATCCGGTAGCCTACCCGGGTGGCATTGCCGTCGGAATCCAGCAACATCACATTCGAGATGTGGATTGGCGCTTCCTGCTGCAAGATGCCGCCGGCGATGTTGCGCTGCGGATTCGGCTTGACATGCTTCTTGATCATGCCCACGCCCTCAACCAGCACGCGGTTCTTGTCCGTGATAATGCGCAGGACGCGACCCTTCTTGCCCTTGTCCTTGCCGGCGATCACGATCACCTGGTCATTGCGCTTGATCTTTGCCATGGATGCTTCTCGTTTCTAGTGGGCCTCGGCGATCTGTCGGAGCCGGAATCCGCGTTGAAGAGCTAAATCACTTCTGGGGCGAGGGACACAATCTTTAGGAACTTCTTTTCGCGCAGCTCGCGGGCCACCGGGCCGAACACGCGCGTGCCGACCGGCTCGTTCGCATCGTTGATCACCACAGCCGCGTTCTGATCGAAGCGGATATAGGTGCCGTCGCGACGCCGGTATTCCTTGCGGGTCCGCACGATCACAGCCTTGACGACCTTGCCTTTTTTGACCGTGCCATCCGGCGACGCTTCCTTGACTGCCGCGGTGACCACGTCACCCAAACCAGCCTTCTTACCGAGCCCGCCGCCGAGCGGCAGGATCATCTGGAGCTTGCGCGCGCCGGAGTTGTCGGCGACGTCCAGCATCGTGCGCATTTGAACTGCCATGGTGCTTCTCCCGTAATCCAGTACCCGGACGTCTGCCCGGAGCTAACCTAAAACTTACTGCGCAGCGACCGCGACCGGCTTTTCATCTGCCAGGTTCGCCAGCGACGAGCGGCGGATGATCTCTTCCAGCGTCCAGCGCTTCAGCTTCGATAGGGGACGCGTCTCGCGAATGCGGACCACATCACCCACACGCGCCGAGTTCTGCTCGTCGTGCGCGTAGAACTTTTTGTTCGACTTCATCACACGCTTGTACTTGGGATGGGCCTTGCGCATCTCGATCTCAACCACGATCGTCTTGTTCATCTTGGTCGAGACAACATTGCCGACCTTCTCGTTACGGCGCGCTGGTACTGCCTGCTCTGCCGTCGGGTTCACAGTGGTATCGGCCATGGTTACTTCCCTGCCTTCTGCTGGGCGAGCTGACGCTCGCGGGCGATAGTGTTGAAGCGGGCAACATCCTTCTTCAGGTCGCGGATCTTACCGATCCCTTCCTGCTTACCCAGGCTCTTGGCGAAGCGGATCCGGAAAAGCTGCTCAGCCGTCTTGGCCTGCTCACCTTTCAACTCCTCGTCGCTCAGTCCACGAATCTTGTCGAGTTCCATCACTGACTTCCTAACCGAAACATAATCCGCACCTACAGCGCGGTGGATATAGAACCTACTTGGCCGAGACCTCAAGCGAGGCGCCGGGACGGATGACAAACGTCGTCTTCAGCGGGAGCTTGTGGCTGGCGAGCCGCATCGCTTCCTTCGCAATATCGACGGGGACGCCTTCCATCTCAAATAACAGCTTGCCGGGGCGAACGACCGCAACCCAATGATCCGGCGCGCCCTTGCCCTTACCCATACGGGTTTCGGCCGGCTTCTTCGTGATTGGCTTGTCCGGGAACAGGCGCAGCCACACTTTGCCACCACGCTTAATAAAGCGTGTCATCGCGATACGCGAAGCCTCGATCTGGCGATCCGTGATGTAGCCGCACTCCATCACCTTGAGGCCATAATCGCCAAACGCGATCTCAGAGCCGCGCCAGGCCTTGCCCTTCATGCGACCGCGCTGCTGCTTGCGGTACTTAACCTTCTTGGGGAGAAGCATCTTGTGATCCTTACGTGCCCGGGTGGGCGGCTGGCCGAAGCCAAACACAACAACGGCACTGAGGTATGCGAGGACGAGGAGAAGAGATCCGCGAACGCCTTGATGCCCGCTGAATCGCTGTACCGCGAAAACGCTGACCGGGGTCTCTGTCGCCATCTCTCGTACTGATTACTGATAGAAGATGGAACAGACTCAGGGCCAAACTAGGAGAGTATACCGGAAAGCGAGACCGATGGGAAGCCCTGGTCGGCCTCGCTTTTCCTGCTCGTCGGTTCTGCTTAGAACGCGCCCGTGGTGATTGCCGGTTGCTCGCGGCGCTTCCGCTGTTCGTAGATGTCGCCCCGGTAGATCCACGTTTTCACGCCGATCACGCCGTAGGTCGTCTTCGCTTCGGAGAAGCCATAGTCGATGTCCGCGCGCAACGTGTGCAGCGGAAGGCGACCCTGGAGGTACCACTCCGAGCGCGCAATCTCGTTGCCGTTCAAGCGGCCGGAAACACGCACCTTGATACCCTTGCAGCCGAAGCGCAGCGCCGAATCGACGCTCTTGCGCATCGCACGGCGGAAGGAAACACGCTTCTCCAACTGCAGAGCAATGTTTTCCGACACAAGCTGCGCGTCCAGTTCGGGCTTGTTGACTTCGAGGATGTCGATAAAGACCTCGCGGTTGGTCCGCTTCTGCAGATCAGCCTTCAGCTTGTCGATCTCCGCGCCCTTGCGGCCGATGATGATGCCCGGACGCGCGGTGCGAATGATCAGCCGCAGCTTGTTGCCTGGCCGCTCCACCTCAACGGAGGAAACGCCGGCCTGCTTTAGCTTTTCGCGCAGCTCAGCCTTGAGCTTCACGTCTTCGACCAGCAACTTGTCATAGCCGCGATCGATGAACCAGCGCGACTTCCACGGCTTGTTGACGCCGAGGCGGAATCCATACGGATGGACTTTTTGTCCCATAAGCTTCCTTCTTCCCTTTCACCGGATCCTCGCCCCGGTGTGGCTTGGTTCAAAAACTTGCCTTACGCGACGACGGCCTTCTTGGCAGCCGCGTTCTTGCCCGCAGCCTTCTTGGCAGCAGGCTTCCGAGTCTTGGTGCCCGTGGTCGTCGCGTCTGCGGCGATCTCGCCTGCACCGGCTGCTTCCGCAGCCTTCCTCTCCGCCACGGTGATGATGATGTGGGTCAGGCGGCGCTGGTAGCGGAATGCCCGCCCCATCGGCGCGGGACGAAGCCGCTTCAAGCGCGGACCTTCGTTGGCGACAGCTGTTTTCACAACCAGGTTGTCGACATCGATGTCCAGGCCGCGCTCGTCCGAAAGGTATAGCGCGTTTTGCACTGCGGAGCGCAGCACGCCCTCAATCACCGGCGCCATCTTCTTCTGGGTGAACGCCACGATATTCAACGCAGCTTCCACGCGCTTGCCCTTGATCAGGTCCAGAACGAGCTTGGTCTTCTGTGGGCTCGAACGCTGGAACCGCGCTTCCGCGCGAAACTCAGGGGTTGTGGTTGTCTTTGCCATGTTCGGATCCTTATCGGCCCCAAGGGCCATATCGTGCTGAGGCCTGACTACTTGGCCTTGGAGGTGTCTCCGGCTTTGGCCGTGTGGCCCTTGAACGTCCGGGTGGCCGAGAACTCGCCAAGCTTGTGCCCGACCATGTTCTCTGTGCAATACACAGG
>CAXTRU010000060.1:12213-13408 GCA_964246665.1 uncultured Acidobacteriaceae bacterium | reverse complement strand
ACGCTTCGGGCGTGGGCATGAAAGCGCCGCTGCCGACTTTGACGTCGAGCACCAGCCCGCGCAGGTCTTCGGCGAGCTTTTTGCTCATGATGCTGGCCGTGATGAGGAAGGGTGACTCGACCGTGCCGGTGTGGTCGCGCAGTGCGTAAAGGACCCGGTCGGCGGGGACGAGGTTGGGCGTTTGGCCGACGAGCGCAACGTGTGTTTGCCGCAGGACGCGGTCGATCTGCTGCAGCGAAAGTTGAGTGTTGAAGCCGGGGATGGTTTCGAGTTTGTCCAGCGTACCCCCGGTGTGGCCGAGGCTGCGGCCGCTGATCATGGGGACGGCGGGGATGTCCGAGTGGCGTTGCTCCAGGGCGCTCTCGGCGGCTGCGGCTGCAAGGATCGGGGCGATCAGGAGCGAGGTTTTATCGCCCACGCCGCCGGTGGAGTGCTTGTCCACGGTGAAGGTGTTGGGGGGCGCGTGCAGCGTCTCGCCGGAGTAGCGCATGGCCTGGGTCAGGTCGGCGAGCTCGCGCGGGGACAGGCCGCGCTGGAAGACGGCCATGAGAAACGCGGCGATCTGCGCGTCGGTGATGTGCTCGGTTGCAGGCACCGGCGTTGAGGGCGATGCGGAGCTTTGGTGACTGCGTACGACCGCGCGAATGAGCGTCTGGATCTCCGCGCTGGAGAGCTCCAGGCCGTCGCGCTTCTTGATCAGGATGTCGAGCGGGTGTGTGGCGTCAGGCATGGGTCAGCCGAGGTGCTCGAGGCGGAAGGCGTGGGGCAGCAGCGCGCCGAGCGTGGTCTGCTGATTGTCTCCGCGCTCGCTGGGGTACAGTATCGGGTTTTCGTCGGCAGCGAACTCTGAGATCGTCTGCCGGCAGGCGCCGCAGGGCATGGATGCCGCGTTGTTCAGGTTTGCGACCGCGACCGCGGCAAGACGGATCTTGGGGCCGTGCTCGGCGACGGCGCGGGCGATTGCCGATTGCTCGGCGCAACAGGTGAGCCGGTAGGAGCAGTTTTCGACGTTGGCGGCGGTGATGATCTGCCCGGTGGTAAGCATCAGGGCGGCGCCGACGCGGAACTTCGAGTACGGGGCGTAGGCGTTGTGGGCGGCGGCGGTGGCCTGCTCGCGGAGGAACAGCTGCTGCTCAAGGGTGAGGGAAGGTGTGGGCTGGGGAGTCATAGGTGCGGCGTCAAGCGTAGCCCGTGT
>CAXTRU010000060.1:251-12203 GCA_964246665.1 uncultured Acidobacteriaceae bacterium | reverse complement strand
GGGAGGTAATGTGCGAAGTTTGGGAGGGTAATGGTTGGGTTGGGGGATGGTGCACCAAAGTAATGCCGCTGAAGCTAGAGCTACGACAGACAGAGGACCGTGGGCCCAAGCGAGCCCGGGGTGGAGCGGGAACAATGCGGCAGTTCAGTGTGGGGACGGGTGTGTTGCGGGGCTGGTTGGGCGCTTGCCTTGCGGGGGTTTGGGTTTGTGGCGCCGGATGCGCAGTGGCGCAGGATGTGCGGCTAAGCTTTGCGCCCGCCGAGAGCGCGGAATGGGCGTTGACCGGCGATTCTGTGACTGAAGCAGTGCCGTCTGGTTGTGGATGGCAGTGAAGCTGCGATTCCGGACGCCGTTGTGACCCTGTTGCGTGATGGCCGCACGACGCCGCTGCATGTAGAGGCCAACAGCGATGGACTTTTTGTCCTGCCGGACGTACCTGCGGGCAGCTACCAGATTCGCGTGGAGCGTGCGGGATTTGTGCCGTACATGACGGACGCGGTGCTCGGCGCAGGACAGCGCGTCGACATGGGCGAGATCCTGCTGGGTGCGGCAGCGAGCGAATCGGTTGAGGTGCGTGCTTCAGCGCATGACATCGCGGAGGCACAGGTCGCGCTGGAAGAGCAGCAACGCGTTCTGGGCGTATTTCCCAATTTTTATGCCTCCTACGCGCCGGATGCGGAGCCGCTGTCGGCCGGGCAGAAGTACCGATTGGCGTGGCGCTTCACGAACGATCCGGTGGCGTTTGCCATGGCAGGAGCGACGGCCGGCGTGGAGCAGCCTAACAGCTTTCGTGGCTACGGCCGGGGCATGACCGGGTATGACAAGCGCTTCGGCTCGGCCTATGCTGACGGCTTTGTGAGCACCATGGTGGGTCAGGCCATTCTGCCGGGGGTGTTTCACCAGGACCCGCGCTATTTCGTAAAGGGCACGGGGTCGGTGAGCTCGCGTGCGCTGTATGCGGTGGCCAGCGTGGCGTTGTGCAAAGGCGACACCAAGCGGTGGCAGGTGAACTACTCGAACATCGTGGGCAATTTTGCAGGTGCGGCTGTGTCCAATATGTACTACCCCGCGGGCAGCCGGCGCGGGATGACCGGTGTGGCGCAGGTGGCGATGACGTCCACGGCACTGGGCGCGGTGGGCGGGCTTTTCCAGGAATTTGTGCTGCATCGCATGACGCCGCACGTGCCGGAGTACACGACTCGCTAGGTGCGAGCGCGATCTCCGCAACAGCTTTGTGTGTCTGATTGATCCCCGAGCTGAACTGACGTGACCAGCGAAACCGTTCGCATCCGATGACGCATAGGATGGGAAGGATGGCGGGCACGAAGGCTTCGGCGAAGCAGCGGGGGATGGAGGCGGCGAAGCCGGGCGCTGGTGTGCCGCCCGCGGTGGCCGGTGATGTGCTTGACCTGTTCCATCCAGTGACGGCGCAATGGTTTCGTGCGGTGTTTGAGGACGTCACGCCGCCGCAGCGGGAAGGCTGGCCGGCGATCGCGCGGGGTGAGTCGACGCTGATTTTGGCGCCGACCGGTACGGGCAAG
The DNA here is from genome assembly GCA_964246665.1 of uncultured Acidobacteriaceae bacterium. GTDB lineage: Bacteria > Acidobacteriota > Terriglobia > Terriglobales > Acidobacteriaceae > Granulicella. Next base: position 10,662 of record CAXTRU010000060.1, on the reverse strand, counting down.
ACGCTGACGGCGTTTCTTTGGTGTTTGGATCGGCTGATGTTGGCGGGGCAGGGCGCGGTCTCTCCGGAACAGCAGGTTCCCCGTTCGGGGAATGACAGAAAGAAAGAAAGGGCCGACAAGACCGCCGAACGAAGGGTCGAGCCAGGCTGCCGCGTGCTGTACATCAGCCCGTTAAAGGCTCTGGCGGTCGACGTGGAGCGCAACCTGCGCTCACCGTTGCAGGGTATTGCCAACATGGCCCAGCGTGAGGGCGTGCCGGTGCACTTGCCCGAGATCAGCGTGCGCACGGGCGACACACCGCAAAAGGAGCGGGCGCGCTTTAAGCGGCATCCGGGCGAGATCTTGATCACCACACCAGAGTCGTTGTACCTGCTCCTGACCTCGGACGCTGGGGAGGCCCTGCGGTCGGTGGAGACCGTGATCATCGATGAGATCCACGCGCTGGTGCCGACCAAACGCGGCGCGCACATGGCGTTGTCGCTGGAAAGGCTTGAGGCCCTGTGTGGGCGGCGGTTGCAACGGATTGGTTTGAGCGCGACACAGCGGCCGTTGGAGGAGGTGGCGCGGTTTTTGGGCGGGGCGGAGGGGGGTGGTTTGCCAGAGATACAGCAGGTTCCCCGTTCGGGGAATGACAAGAAGAAAGGCAAGAGCGAAGGTGCTTCCACTGAACAGCGAGCCGACAAGGCCATCGCGGAAACCACCGGTCTGCAGGTCAATGGCGTCGCGGTGGAGGATTACACGTCGGTCGAGGAGGCAGAAGACACGACGGTGATGCCTGCGGAAATGGGGGCAGCCTCAGGGCCGCGCTACCGGCCGGTGACGATTGTGAACGCCGGTGCGCGGAAGCGGTTGGAGATCCGTGTGGAAGTGCCGGTTGAAGACATGGCGCGGCTGGGCGAGATTGAGGAGTTGCCGAGCGGTGCGGCCTCGCAGGGGCCCAAGCGGACAAGCATCTGGCAGAGCATCCACCCGCGGCTGCTGGAGATTGTGCGCGAGCGGACGTCGACGTTGATTTTTGTGAACGCGCGGCGCATCGCTGAGCGGCTTGCCGGTGCGTTGAATGAGTTGGCGGGCGAGCAGATCGCGCGGGCGCATCATGGCTCGTTGGCGTCGGCGCAGCGGTCGGAGATCGAAGAGTTGTTGAAGGCAGGGCGGCTGAAGGCGCTGGTGTGCACGTCGTCACTGGAGCTGGGCATCGACATGGGTGCCGTGGATCTGGTGATCCAGATCGAAGCGCCGCCGAGTGTGGCCAGTGCACTACAGCGCATCGGGCGCGCGGGGCACCAGGTCGGTGCGCCGTCGAACGGCATCATCTTCCCGAAATACAGGGCAGACCTGGTAGCGTGTGCGGCGGTGACGCAGGCCATGCACGAGGGCCATGTGGAGCACACGCGCTTTCTGCGCAATCCGCTGGATGTGTTGGCACAGCAGATGGTGGCTCTTGTGGCGCAGCCGCCAGAGGCAGGGAAGAGGGAACAGGGAGTAGGGAGTAGGAAAAAGAGGACGCTGGCTGCGCGAGATCGTGCAGGTTTGGCCACGGGGTATCAGGCTGAGGGGGAAGAGGAGGCGCTGGGCATCAGCTATGACGCGCTGCTCAGCGTGGTGCGCAGTGCGGCGCCGTTTGCGGGGCTCAGCGTAGCCGTGTTCGACGGTGTGCTGGACATGTTGGCGGGGCGGTATCCCTCGGATGAGTTTGCGGAGTTGCGACCGCGAGTGACGTGGGATCGACAGCGGAACTGGATCACGCCGCGCGGCGGGGCCAAGCGGCTGGCGATTCTGAATGGTGGGACCATCCCGGATCGTGGGACGTATGGCGTGTTCTTGAGCGGCTCCGCGAATCGGCCGCTGCGCGTGGGCGAATTGGATGAGGAGATGGTGTTTGAAGCGCGCACGGGCGACACCTTCATCCTGGGTGCGTCGACGTGGCGAATCGATGAGATTACACAGGACAAAGTGCTGGTGACACCCGCGCCTGGCGAGCCGGGCAAGATGCCGTTCTGGCATGGCGACCAGGCGGGGCGGCCCATTGAGTTCGGCAAACGCATTGGCGCGTTGGTGCGCGAGTTGCGCGACCTGCCGCGCAGTGCGGCCATCGCCAAGCTGACGCGCGAGCATGACCTGGATGAAAAGGCCGCGGAGAACGTGATCCGCTACTTGACCGACCAGGCGATGGCGACCGATCAGGTGCCAGACGATCGCACGATCGTGATCGAACGCGTGCGCGATGAGCTTGGTGACTGGCGAGTGTGTTGCATGACGCCATTCGGCAGCCGCGTGCATACGCCCTGGGCGATGGCAGTGACGGCGAAGATCAAGGCTGCAGGGTTGGATGTGGAGACGATGTGGGGCGAGGACGGCTTTGTGCTGCGCTTCCCGGACACCGACACGCCCCCGGACGCGGACATGCTGCTGATGGAGCCTGCGGAAGCGGCGGAGCTGGTGCAGCAGCAGCTGGGGTCGACAGCGCTGTTTGCGGCGAAGTTTCGGGAATCTGCGGCTCGCGCGCTGTTGTTGCCACGCCGCAGGGCGGATGGACGCACGCCGTTGTGGCAGCAACGCAAGCGCGCCTATGACCTCCTGAGTGTCGCTTCGCGCTATGCGAGCTTCCCGATGTTGCTGGAGGCATATCGCGAGTGTTTGCGCGATGTGTTTGATATGCCTGCGCTGGCGGAGACCTTGCGGCGGGTTGCGAATCGCGAGATCCGGGTGCACGTAGTGGATTCGCGTACGCCTTCGCCGTTTGCGGGCGCGCTGTTGTTCAGCTACGTGGCGAACTACATCTACGACGGCGATGCCCCGCTTGCTGAGCGACGTGCGCAGGCGTTGAGCATCGACCAGGATCAGCTGCGTGAGTTGCTGGGCGATGCCGATCTTCGTGAACTGCTGGACATCAACGCGATCGAGGAGACCGCAGAGCAGTTGCAGTCGACGGCCGATGGATACAAGGTGCGGTCGGTCGATGGCGTGCATGATTTGCTGTTGCGTTTGGGCGACCTGACGCGAGCGGAGTTGGCGGCGCGATCGACGGGACTGGATGTGGACGCGACGATTGAGCGGTTGGTGCGCGCACGGCGTGTATTGGAGCTACGCGTTGGTGGCGAGAAGCGCGTGGTGGCCGTGGAGGATGCCGGGCGGCTGCGCGATGCACTCGGTGTGCCGTTGCCGCCGGGGCTGCCGGGGGCATTTCTTGAAACTATTCCCGACGCCATGCTCGACGTGGTGCGGCGGTATGCGCGGACGCATGGGCCCTTCACCACGCCGGAGGTCAGCAAGCGCTACGGCCTGCCGAAGGAGAGCGTGGAAGCCGTGCTGCAGCGGCTGGTGGGTACGGGGCGCGTGATTGAAGGCGCGTTTTTGCCCGGCGGCGAGAACCGCGAGTGGATCGACGCGGAGGTGTTGCGGACGATTCGGCGCAAGAGCCTCGCGCGGCTGCGCAAGGAGGTAGAGCCCGTGGCGCAGGCCACGTTGGCGCGGCTGTTTACGCGTTGGCAGGGTGTGGTGTCGCCGCGACGTGGGCTGGATGCGCTGCTGGACGTGGTGGAGAACCTGCAAGGAGCGCCGTTGCCGGGATCGTTGCTGGAGACGGAGATCCTACCGGCGCGCGTCGCGGGCTACAGGTCGGCGGATCTGGACACGCTGATTGCGGCCGGTGAAGTGGTTTGGGTAGGCATGGAGCCACTGGGCGAGCGTGATGGGCGCGTGGCGCTGTACCTTGCCGAAAAGCTGCGCATGTTGTGGCCGCCGAACCGTGGCGTGGATGCCAAGGGCGAGGCCATTGGTGGTGCGCCGCTGGCCGAGCGCGAGCGGGCCGTGATCGACCACCTACGGCGCAGTGGCGCGTCGTTCTTTCAGCCCTTGCACGATGGACTTGGCGGCGGGTATCCGGGTGAGACGATTGAGGCGTTGTGGTCACTAGTTTGGCGTGGGTTGGTGACGAATGATGCGCTGAACTGCCTGCGGGCGTACACGGAAAAGACCAGTGCCTCTGCTGGTCGCAGCAATGGCAAGCCGGTGCGGCGCGTGCACAACCAGCAGCAGGGCTTTCGCTCACGTAGAACAACGCCGCCTACAGCGCAGGGTCGATGGAGCTTGAACGAAGTAGCTTTCGACGCTGAGCGTGGAACGCCTGCGCGGCAGACGGAGTGGTCGCACGCGATTGCGCAGCAGCTGTTGACGCGCTATGGCGTTGTGTTTCGCGAGACGGCGCATGCGGAAGATCTGCCAGGTGGGTTTTCGGCGATCTATGACGTGATGAAAGCGCTCGAAGAAAGCGGTCGTGTGCGGCGTGGTTACTTTGCCGCGGACCTCGGCGCCACCCAGTTTGCGCAGCCGGCCGCGGTGGATCTGCTGCGCAGCCTGCGGCCCGGCGAGCACAACGGCAGCGCGGAAGAGGGGCGCGAGGCATTGCTGCTGGCGGCGACGGATCCGGCGAACCCGTATGGCGCGTTGCTACGTTGGCCGGCGGCGCCGGAAGAAGGGTCGTCGTTGACGCGTAGTGTCGGGGCAAGGGTGGTGCTGGTGGATGGAGCTTTGACCGCCTATCTGCGCCGCGGCAATCCGAATGTGCAGGTGATGCTGCCGGAAGAAGAGCCCGCGCGTGGCAATGCGATGCGCGCGCTGGCGGAGTTCCTGGTGCAGACGGTGCAACGCGCTGAGGCTGAAGGCAGTGATCGGGTGCGCGGCGGCATGCTCATTACAAGCATCAATGGTGTGCCCGTAGCCGAGCACCCGATGGCACGAGCGTTGCTGGATGCAGGGTTTCAGGCCGCGCCAATGGGGTTCAATGTGCGGAGAAACTTGCCGGGGCTGCCGGGCCGGTCGTCGGTGCCGGTGTAGGAATGACGCCCTTCTGGATCAACACGAGCAGCGGCAGCAGGCTGGCGATTGTGCCACGGCCGCGAGGAAGCGACTGGCTCGAGCAGGAACTGCTCGCGATGAAAGCTGCAGGTGTGGATGTCCTCGTGTCCTTGCTGACAGGCGACGAAGAGACGGAACTCGGCTTGGCGCATGAAGCAGAGATGTGCAGGCGTGTTGGTCTGCAGTTCAAGATATTTCCGGTCAGGGATCGAAGCACGCCGGAAAGCATCAACGCATTCCTTGCGTTTGTTCGCGAGTTGCAGGCGGAAGTCAGAGAAGGCCAAAGTGTGGCTGCGCACTGCAGGGCTTCGATCGGGCGAGCCTCAGTCCTGATCGCGGCACTTCTGCTGTTGGAAGAACGGAGTGTGCCGGCAGCGTTCCACATGATTGCCGCTGCACGTGGAACGACGGTTCCTGATACGCAGGAACAGGTGCTCTGGATGGAGCGCTTCGCGGAGTACGCCCAAAGCCGGCTCTAAGAGGGGGAGCGGTGGAGGGCCTCATGCTCGTGAAAGGGACGAGTAGCTGCAGGCGTAAAGATGCCTTGTAGAGCATCGTGGATCAGGTTCAATGGGACTGAGCGGGTTTTGAGAACTGAAACCGGGCGCATTGACAGAGCCCTGCTTTGAGAGACGTCGCGCCAGATCATGCTTTGGGCTGCCGGCCGCGATGAGACGGCAACGAAGAAGTGAACTGCCTGGTGCTACTACCCGTTTGGCTCATCCAAATCTGCGGAGCGTTGCGATGCCTGAAGGGGACACAATTTATCGATCGGCCCGTGCGCTGCAGATGGCGCTTGGGGGCAAGGTGGTGACTGCGTTTGAGGCGCAGGTGGCGACGCTGGCGTCTGTGGCGGACAGCAAGGGCATCGTTGGTCGCACCGTGGAGAAGGTGGAGGCGCGCGGCAAGTGGTGCCTGCTGCATTTCTCGGACGACCTAATCCTGGTGACGCACATGCTGATGTCCGGGTCGTGGCACATCTACCGCACGGGGGAGCGGTGGCGCGTGCCGCGGAGCTCGGTGCGTTGTGCGATCAGCGTTGCTGATTTTGTGGCTCTTGCGGTCAATGTTCCCGTTACCGAGTTCCATACGGGGCGGACGCTGACGCGCTACAGCCAGGTGCCGAAGCTGGGTGTCGACATCTTGGGTGGGGAGTACTCGACCGACGCTGGCGTGAAAGCGCTGAAGGAGTACGGTGCGCAGCCCCCCGAGGCTGAGGTGGGCGTAACGCTGCTGAATCAGCGCGTCATGGCGGGGCTGGGCAATGTGTACAAGAGCGAGGTGGCGTTTGCGGCGGGCGTGAACCCGTTTCGGCAGCTGCGCACGGTCACAGATCGCGAGTTCGAAGTGATGGCCGATGTGAGCGGGCGCTATATGCGCGCCAATGTTGCCAATGGCTCGTCGGCAACGGGCGGCGATGCCATCGTGACCTACAGCGGCAATCGTCGCACAACGCACAGCATGAACGTCGGAGACAGGCTATGGGTGTATGGGCGGCAAGGGCAGGAGTGCCGTCGATGCGGCGCGCTGGTGATGATGCGCAAGCAGGGCGAGCAGGTGCGGTCGACGTATTGGTGCCCGGTGTGCCAGCCGTGGGTGGCAGCCGACGGGCAGACCGGGGAAGCTCCGGTGGGACGCATGGTCAAGGTGCTGGGCGGGCGACGGCGCGTAGGTTGCTGACGTGCTTCCCTGGCCTATCCGCTGACAGCGGCATGGAACGCAGGTGAAGCCGTCTGCGCTCGGCGTATAAGATTAGCGATTGTTTTTCGGAAAGAGCAGAAGGCCTAATACAGCGCCGCCGATCACGCCGATGCTGTCGGAGCGGACGTCTCTCACTTCGACGCCCCAACCATTCCTGCGCCCCTCAAAGGCTTCGGTGCCGTACCCGAACGCCAGAAGGCTCAGAATGAAGAGAACGCGCATGGGGTCCGAGCGGGTGCTGCTGAGCAGAAGCCATGCCAGCGTGGCGAACCCTAGCACATGGAGCCATGGGTGCAGGGCGCCCTGGGTGTGCAGCGCATGCTTGGTCTGCGTCGGCAGCAGCGACGTGGCAAAGATCAGAAGCGCGAGCAAAAGACCAAGAGCAAGGGCAAGTCGGCGAGTGCTCACATCTCCAGCATAGCCGTGGATCATCTGACTTTCAGAGCAAGCCCTTGTACCAGGTCAGCACCGCCTCGCCGAGTAGAGCTGTGAGGAGGCCGCCCCCGGCGAGAAAGCTGCCCAAGGGGAGCTTGGTGGCGGCGGTGGCGCGGCCCCGGGCAAGCAGGATCACGGCATAGGTGGCGCAGGTAATCATGCCGAGAAAGAGGGCAAGCATGGAGTCCCAGAAGCCCAGGAAGGCGGCGATCATGCCGAGCAGCTTCACATCGCCCAGCCCCATGCCGTCGCGGTCACGGAGCGCCCTGTAGAGTGCGCGAATAAGCAGGAGGAGGCCTGCGGCGGCAAGGATCGCGACCAGGCGGCCCAGCACCAGGGCCTCCGGGCCGGTGAGAAAGACATCGCCTCGTGCTGCAAAGGACCCAGGGCTCTGCAGCCGGAGGTTGCTGCGGGGGCGCAGGTGGATGTCGCCTTCGCCATCCTGCAGGAACACCGCCTGAACACAAACCAGAAAGAAGCCTATGGCGGTTCCGCCCAACGTAAAGCCGTCCGGAAGCGTGTGGGTGCGCCAGTCGATGACAGCGAGGCCGACAAGGAGGAAGCCCAGGATGGCGGCGCCTGTGCCGTCCAGCAGCAGATGTGTGGTGTGATCGGCCCCACCTGCGGCGACGCCGGTAAGCACGGCGCGCCGGGTTGCCAGGAACGTGAGGAGAAACCACACGGCGGTGGCGAGCTCCACCGCCGGGTAGCGCCAGGAGATCGGTGCACCGCAGTGTCGGCAGCGGCCACGAAGCAGCGCCCAGCTGAGGACGGGGATGTTGTCATACCAGGGGATGGTTTTGCCGCAGGCAGGGCAATGTGACCGGGGCGTGACCAGGCTTTCCCGGCGTGGAATCCGGTAGATGGCGACGTTAAGGAAGCTACCCAGCAGCAAACCGAGGATCACGGCGGTGAGCTCAAAGGCCCAGGCGAACGGCATGCGCTGAGTTTAAATGGCCTGTTTTGACGAGGCTCAGAAGGGGAGAAGAACCAGGGGAACGACCACACCCGCAACCAGAAGACCGGTGACCAGCAGCTTGTTGCGGTCGTACCTATAGGCCATGTAGATGCCTGTGAACGTGCTGGTGAAAAGGCCGAGGCTGGCGACGAGGAAGAAGATTTTGAGCGGGAGATGCTGCTTCTGTTTGCTCCAAAGGGTTTGCGGCTGCTGTGGCTTCGACGGTGAAGCCGTCGCCGGCTCGGCCTGGGGCATGCCGGCCGGGGCTGCTTCCTTGGCCGGCCCGTGAGCGTGCGCGCCTTGCCCAGGGCCGGGGCTGTCCGCAGGGCGTGCGGTGGTAGCCTCGGCGGGCTTGGAAGGTGCGTCCGTGTGCGCCGGGGCGGCATCGTGTACGTCGCGTGTGCCCTGCCGGCGGACAGGGAGCACCCAGGTCTGCTTCTTGTGGATCTGTCCCCAGACGGCGAGGATGGCCGGCGGCTTGTAGGCGCTACCCGCAGCTTCATGCAGGCTCAGGGTCTGAACAGCCCCGGTGAAGGCAAAGAACAACAGCGCCGGCGCGATGAACAGACCGAAGTACGTATGGATTTGGCGGGAAACCTTCAGGAGGGCAATGCTGCTGGGCATCGTTATCGGACCAATCTTGTCCGAATTGTAGCAAGCCAGGGCGGGAGGCGTGTCTAGAAGTCGATGTGGGTACGCACGCTGAACACCGCGACCGGGCCGCGATCCTGGTTGTAGCCCGGGTGCGCAATCAGTTGTGCGTCCAGCGAGCTGAACAGGCCGCGCCAGTTGTGGGCGGTGTAGTAGGTTTCCAGGATGTCTTCACGTGCGTAGTTCAGGCGGCCATCGCCGAGCAGGAATCCCTTGCCGCCCAGGGCAAGGTAGGCCTGATGATCGCGCTTGATGGCGTTGGTCACACCGGCTACGCCGAAGCGGTCGTTGGTGCGGCCCCAGCGTGAGCCGGCCATATCGGCTCCGGCTTGGAAGGTTTGATCAATCTCGGTGTAGCAAAAGCTCTCGTGCTGACCCTCGTTCCAGCCGAAGCGCCCAAACGCGCGGATGTCCGGGGTGATCTGCTGATCGGTGTTGAGATCCACGCCGTACTTCACCGTGACGGCGGGTGTGTGGGCTGTGATGTCCGGCGTCGCGGCCATGTTTCCGCCGGCCCGGGTGAGCAGCGCCAGGCGGTTCTGGTCACGGTACACCCCCATGTCGCCGTAGTTGGCATAGGTGAGCAGCCGAAAGGTGCCGGGGCGCTCAGGCTGGCCGAGGTGAGCCAAAAGCCGGGCAAGCGGTGTTTTGCGGTACTCGAGCTCCAGGTTTTCCCCACGGGCCCGGCGCAGGTTCCAGTCCAGGTCGATGCCGTTGGCCACGGTAGGCATCAGGGCGACGGCGGCGCGGGCGGACCAGTTGCGGTCGTCGTACTCCGCGATCAGGCCATAGGTGTAACCACGGGTGTCGGCGGCGTAGTCGTAGGCACCGTTGTTATCAACCGACCAGTTGAGGAACTGCAGGTGGGAGTCCGAGCCGACCTGGTTCAGGTCGAAGAAGTCCGGCAGTCCCATCCTTCCAGCGCGGAGGTCGAGCCGCCGAACGGGAACCTTCGTGGAGAGGGAAAAGGGCGTTCGCGCGCCGTCGACCAACTCCTGGCTGAAGCCGACGATTTGGTGGAGCTGAACCCGAGCTACATAGGGCTTGGAGCCAAGAGTGGGATTCCGGACAACGTCCAGGTTCGTGAAACCGGCCAAGCCCAGAGCCTCCGAGATGCCTCGCCCACCGGCGGCTTCCACATCGAAGATGACGTCCGTCGCATAGCGCGGTTTGGGGTTGAGCTGAAAGGCAGTGAACAATGTGCCGACCAGCGACACCTTGTACTCACCCCGCGGCAGCAAGGAGTTGGTGCCGGTGTAGGGGGCGTGAAAGCCAGGATGGGCTTGGAAGATGATATTGGTTTGCCCAAGCAGCAGCCAGCGCGTCGTATCCGAGTGCGGAAACACGGTCGTGGGCACGACCGGCGGCGTTCCCGGTTCGTTGGTGGGCTGCGGGACGGAAGGGTCCGAGGTGGGCAGGTTGGCCCCGGTAGCCGTGCCCGTGTGTTGCGCCGAGATACAGGCGGAGCACAACAGGGCACTGGCGAGGAGGGCAACGCGGAGATCAACAGGCATGCGGGGTGTTCCCTAGGATGCCACAGCGCGGCGAATGCACGGTGACTGCCGGGTATTTGACACAGGCGAATCGTTTGCATAAATTGGACTTACACGGGAAAGGAGGATGGTCCAGCCTATGAATTCTGATTGTTCCAGTTGTTGCTTTACTACACGTGAGGTGACTGAGGCTTAGAGCTCCGCGCTCTAGACCTGACGGTCTGTTTCTGTTGTTCGTAGAACAGTGAAGTCCCCGTCGAGGCCCATCCGAGTCGGATGCCCTCAAGTCAATCCCACCAGATCACCGCATATCGGC
>CAXTRU010000060.1:0-241 GCA_964246665.1 uncultured Acidobacteriaceae bacterium | reverse complement strand
GGTAGGCCCTAATCACAACCCCCCCATACCCCCCAATACGGGGTCGTTTCGTCCGCCCTCCGCCCCGTTTGTGTTTTTTTGGGGCAAAAGGAGGCATAGGATGAATGGGCGGGGCGGAAAAACCAACGCAGAGAGCGCGAAGGACGCAAAGGGACGCCACGGCAGGAGTGGCCAAGGGCGGCGTAGGATTTAGCTATGAGCAACGCTGTGATGGAGCAGGTTGAGGCGATCAGTGTTGGGA
>CAXTRU010000059.1:13117-13523 GCA_964246665.1 uncultured Acidobacteriaceae bacterium | reverse complement strand
GGATACGTCCCGCCTCTGAGGCAAACCGCAGCCTTGTGCGTGGGAGGTTTATGTGACTGCATTGCGGCGTTTGGCGTGCCTAGGCGACGACCGCGCGGCAGAGGCGGCCGGCTGTGCCGCGAAGCCCGAGGCCGTCGGTACGGTGGGCGAAGTAGCGGGCGGTGAGTTCGGTGCTGCCGAGGTCTTCGGCGACGGTGAGGTGGTGGCGCTCGAGCTCGGCGGCGAGGGTTTGCGGGGTGAAGAAGAGCTGGAAGGGTTCGCCGGCCTGGGCCACGCGCGCGGCGAGCGAGTCATGCATGAGCTGCTCGACGGGCGGGAGGACGGCGCGGGGCTGGCTATAGTCGAAGACGATGGCTGAGCCTGGGGCGAAGCGGCCAAGGACGCGGCAGGTAGAGGCAAAAGCCTG
>CAXTRU010000059.1:0-13107 GCA_964246665.1 uncultured Acidobacteriaceae bacterium | reverse complement strand
GTCCGTCGGCGTGGCGGGATGGAAGCCGGCCTGCACCAGTTGCTGGAGGAGGGACTGCTGTTCGAAGTCGACGGGAACGAGCGTGGCTGTGGGCGGGAGCGTGAGGCTGGCGGCGCGGAGGCATTCGCGCTTCCATGCTTGTGTGGCGGGGTGGTCGACCTCGAAGACGCGGACGTGGGGGAAGGGATTGCGGAGGGCGAAGGTGTCGAGGCCCGCACCGAGGATGAGGTACTGGATGGCGACTTTGTCGCTGCCGGCCTGGCTGTCGGCGGTGTCGGCGGGGGAAGGGATGTGGGCGAGGCCTTTGACCGCCTGAGCCAGCGTTTCTTCGGCGAAGCTGGCGCGGGCCACCATCCAGGAGCGCATGGCGGCGGAGTAGGGCTTGCGCTCGGCCGCGGGGGTGCGTGCGAGCTCGGCGGCGGCTTCGGGACCGATGATGCGGGTGGCAAAGGGGTCGCGGAAGACGAGGGGAGCGGCGTCGACGAGCTGGTGGGCTGCTCGGCGAAGGGCGACGCGAAGGGCCGTGCGTGAAGGCTGGGCTTGGATCAAAGGTGTGGTCCTGGACGTTTCCCCTTAAGGGTAGCTGTCTCGCGGCGGTGTTCCTGGGCTTATCTGGATTGCTCTGAGGAGGGCGTCTCTTCGCTGGCTGCGCGCTCCAGCTCGGCGATCTCAAACTTTGTCATGGACAGGAAGCGTTGCCGAGCTTTGGGGTGGCGCAGCAGATCGAGGGCATGGGTGGGAACAACTTGCCAGGACAGGCCGAAGCGATCCTTCAACCAGCCGCAGCGGCCTTCCGAGCCGCCTTCGGCCAGGCGCGTCCAGTAGAAGTCGACCTCGTCTTGGTCGGCGCAATGAATGACGAAGGAAACGGCCTCGGTAAAGGTGAACATCGGGCCGCCGTTGAGTGCGACGAAGTGTTGGCCGTCGAGCTCGAACGGAATGGTGACGAACGCGCTGCCCGGCTTATGCGGGGCGGCTTCAGAGCTTGGGAGATCGAGGCGGCGGGAGTTGCGGAACACGGTGAGGTAAAACGCAACGGCCTCTTCGGCGTTGTTGTCGAACCAGAGAAACGGCGTGATGCGGGCTGTGGCGGAAATGGCGCTCATGAGTGGGAGCTTACGTCGTCGGGCTGTGAGGAGCCACTCCCGAGCGCAACAGCATCCGTCACAAATGGGCATCCCCCGACCGCGCATTTGATTGAGCGCCGGGCGCGGGTGGGAGAAGGACAGGGCGGCTCTGGTTGGCGAAGGTCCGTTCTGGCGTCGTACCCTGTGGTTAGGAATAGAATCTGTATTGGAATTCTCCCGGCATCGAGCGCCGGGCGGAGGCATCCTGCGGATCTCGCTCTTTATCACCTGCTACAACGACACTCTCTTTCCGCAAACAGGGCGCGCCGTGGTGCGCGTGCTGGAGCGGCTTGGCCACACCGTCGACTTCCCCGCCGGGCAAACCTGCTGCGGCCAAATGCACGCCAACACCGGCTACCGCGCGGAGGCCCTGCCCCTGGTCGCCCGCTTCGTTGAGCAGTATCAGCATGCCGACGCCGTTGTGGTGCCCTCTTCAAGCTGCGTCACCACCGTGCGCGAGCAATACCCGGAGATGGCCAGCGAGCTTGAACGCACGGGCAAGCATCCAGGCTTGCGCGCTGCGGTCGACGCCCTGCTGCCGCGCATCTTCGAGTTCTCCGAACTGCTTACCAGGCGGCTTGGCCTTACCGACGTAGGCGCGTACTACCCACACCGGGTGACGTATCACGCCAGCTGCCACGGCCTGCGCGCGCTGGGCCTCGGCTCCGGACCGGAAGAGTTGCTGCAAGGCGTACGCGGCATTGACCTGGTGAAGATTGAGAATGTGGAACGCTGCTGCGGCTTCGGGGGCACCTTTGCCGTCAAGAATGCAGCGGTCTCCAGCGCCATGCTCGCTGAGAAGGTGCGCGACGTGCAGAACACGCGCGCCGAGGTGTGCACGGCCTGCGACAACAGCTGCCTGATGCACATCGCCGGCGCGCTGCATCGTCAACGCACCGGCATCCGCACCGCACACCTCGCAGAGATCCTGGCCTGCGCTGAAGGGGATCGCGCATGAGCATCGGCACACGTCTTGATCCACGCACCGCCGAGCCGTTTCCCATCGTTGCGGCCGAGGTCGTACGCGACACACAGATGCGCAAAAACGTGCGGCACGCCACCGAGGTCATCCAGGCCAAGCGTGCGCGCGTCGTAGCCGAACGCCCTGACTGGCAGGCTTTGCGTAATGCCGGCGCCCAGTTGCGAGAACACGCTCTTGCTCATCTCGATTCCTATCTCGAAGAGTTCGAGCGCAACTGCACCCGCGCCGGCGGCACCGTGCACTGGGCGCGCGATGCGGAAGAAGCTCGGCAGATCGTCGTTCGACTCGCCAGCGAGAGCATCGCGGCCAGCAATCCGAAACCCGGCGACACGCCCGAGGTCATCAAAATCAAGTCGATGACCACGGAAGAGATCCAGCTGAACCAAGCCCTGTTTGACGCCGGCATACGGCCATATGAGACCGACCTGGCTGAGCTCATCATCCAGCTCGGGAAGGACCAGCCGTCGCACATCGTCGTTCCGGCGCTGCACAAAAATCGTCAGCAGATTCGCGAGATCTTTCGTCGCGAGATGAACCTCCCTGATCTCGGCGAAACCCCCGGCGACCTCGCCGAGGCTGCGCGCCGCTTCCTGCGCGAGAAGTTTCTGCGCGTGCAAACCGCCGTCAGCGGGGCCAACTTCCTCATCGCAGAAACTGGCGGCGTGTGCGTGGTGGAAAGCGAAGGCAACGGCCGCATGTGCCTCACGCTGCCCAACACGCTGATCACCATCGCCGGCATCGACAAAATCGTCGCACGTTTCGGGGACCTTGAAGTGCTGCTGCAAACACTGCCCCGCAGTGCCACCGGCGAGCGCATGAATCCGTACAACTCCATCTGGACGGGCGTAACTCCGGGCGACGGCCCGCAGCACTTCCACGTCGTTCTGCTCGACAACGGCCGCTCGGACATCCTCGCCGATACCAAGGCGCGCCAAACGCTGCAGTGCATCCGCTGCGGCGCCTGCCAGAACGCCTGCCCGGTGTATCGCGAAACCGGCGGCCACGCGTACGGCAGCGTCTACGCCGGTCCCATCGGCGCCATCCTTACGCCACAGCTGATGCATTTGCAGCACGCCCAAAGCCTGCCCTATGCCAGCAGCCTGTGCGGCGCCTGCTACGAGGTCTGCCCCGTCAAGATCAACATCCCTGAAGTGCTGCTGCACCTCAGGCATCTCGTCGTCGAGCAGAAGACCGCGGGCCTTCGCGGCCTGGTCGACCCGGAAGCGCTCGCCATGCGCGCCGCCGCGATCACCTTCCGCAGTGAACGTCGTTTCCGCGCGGCGCAGCGCCTGGGTCGCATGGCTGCAAACACGCTCGCACACGACGACGGCGCCGGCCAGCAGTGGATCACCTCATTGCCCGGCTTCTTCAGCGGCTGGACCAGCATGCGCGACCTGCACGCCATGCCAAGCCAAACGTTTCGCGACTGGTGGGATGAGCGGGAACAGCACCGACCCTCTGCCGGGAAGAATGCCAACGTCGCCCCGGAGAGCGCATGAGCACCGACGCGCGCAGCGCTGTTCTCGACAAGGTGAAAGCCGCCCTGGCCGGCGCCGGGCAGCAGCCTGACGCAGCCGCCCAGCTAGCCCGTTGGACCGCGTTGCCGCGCACCTACGCGCAGCAGCCAAGCCTTTCAACCGCAGAACGACTTCACCTTCTGCAGGACCGCCTGCAGGACTACGACGCCGTGGTGCAACGCGTGCCTTCCGCCCAGATCGCCGACGCAATTACCGCAGTGCTCGCTGCTCGCGGGAGCCTCCCGACGGTGATTCCGCAAGGTTTTCCGCTGGCGTGGTACCCGAAGGACTTGACAAACATCGTCGAAGATGAGGGCTTCACGCCGCGCGAACTCGATCGCTTTGACGTTGTCGTCACGGCAGCAACATTGGCCATCGCCGATACCGGCACCATTGTGCTGCAGAACGTTCCCGGACAAGGACGCCGCGCCGCAACGCTGGTGCCCGACTTTCACCTGTGTGTCGTACGGGTTGAGGACGTTGTGGAGTCCGTGCCGGAGGCTTTCGCCCGCCTGGCACCCACACAGCACCTGCCCACCACCTTCATCTCCGGCCCTTCCGCCACGGCCGATATCGAGATGACGCGCATTAAGGGCGTGCATGGACCGCGCTTTCTTGAGGTGTTGCTCGCGGGCTGACTTTTTACGTGACCGAAGCCCATGTTTCGATATAGAAACTATTCAACATTGGTCACAAGGGTGAAAAGAGCATGAGCAGCACCAACGGAGCGACGCACAACACAGGCGATATGGGCGAAACAGTCTTTGCGGCGCTGGACCGTTTTCGCATTGAGATCCCGTCATGGGGTTTCGCCAACACGGGCACGCGTTTTGGCAAGTTCGTTCAGCCGGGCGCGGCCACCAGCATCGAAGAAAAATTTGCGGATGCCGCCGAAGTCAACCGCCTCACAGGCGCCAGCCCGTCCGTCGCGCTGCATGTGCTGTGGGACCTGCCCAACGGCGAACGCGACGTGCCCAAGGTGCAGCGATTGGAGCAGCAGTTCGGGGTGCGCGCCGGCTCCATCAACCCCAATCTTTTTCAGTCGCAGGAGTACAAGTTCGGCTCCATCGCGAGCCCTATCGCGGAGGTCCGCCAGACGGCGATTGACCACCTGATCGAGTCGGTGAAGATCGGCGCAGCGTTGGGCACACGCGACATCTCGCTCTGGGTTTCCGACGGCTCGAATTACCCGGGCACCCAGTCCATTCGCAAGCGCATCGGCTGGGTAGAGGAAGCGCTCGCCGCCGCCCACGCGGCCACCAACGAGCACCAACGCCTCCTCGTCGAATACAAGCCCTTTGAGCCCGCCTTTTACCACACCGATGTCGCCGACTGGGGCATGGCCTTGCACTTCGCACAGCATGCTGGCCCGCGCGCGGCCGTGCTGGTCGACACCGGCCATCACTACCAGGGAACCAACATCGAGCAGATCGTCGCCTGGCTGCTGCACCTGAACGCACTTGGCGGCTTCCACTTCAACGACCGCAAGTACGCCGACGACGACCTCACCATCGGCTCCATCGATCCCTATCAGGTCTTCCGCATCTTTCACGAAATCCTGAACGCACCGGAACACCAGACATCCGGCATTGCTTTCATGATCGACCAGAGCCATAACCTGAAAGGCAAGATGGAGGCGATGGTGCAAAGCGTCGTCGCCGCACAGGAGCTCTACGCGAAGGCCGCGCTTGTGAACCGTCAGCACCTGGAAGCTCTGCAGGACGAGGGCCGTCTCGTCGAAGCGGAAGAGTGCCTCCGCTCTGCTTTCTGGACCGATGTGCGCCCCATGCTGCGCGACTGGCGTGCGGCCCACAGCCTGCCGACGGAGCCCCTTCGTGCGCTCGCCGAAAGCGGCTACGCGGAGCGTATCGCCAGAGAACGCGGCGAGCGCAACCGCAATGCCATCTCCTCCTATGCCTGAGCGAGAACAGAACCGGTGACGGCTAAAGTTCAGATAGGAAATACTTGTCCTATTGGTGCAGGCTATGGAATGATGTTGTCCGACCTTAAGGGAGGCAGCAAAACGGAATGGGAGACACAACAAGCGCGGCGAAGCTTCGCTTTCTTGAAGACAAGTGGGATGACTCGGTAGCTTCATCCCTCGACGCGCCGGAGTTGCTGCGCTATCGCTCCAACCTTCTCGGTTCCGACCTCCGCATCACCAACTTCGGCGGCGGCAACACCAGCTCCAAGCTCGAGCAGCCCGACCCCGTTTCCGGCCAGCCGGTCACGGTGTTGTGGGTCAAAGGCTCCGGCGGCGATCTCGGCTCCATCAAGCGCACAGGCTTCGCTACGTTGTACCTCGACCGACTGTTGTCGCTGGAAGCCCAGTACAAGGGCGCTGCGGAAGAAGACGCCATGGTGGCGCTGTATCCGCTGGTCACCTTCAACAACAATCCAACCGCGGCCTCCATCGACACGCCGCTGCACGGTGTTCTGCCCTTTCCGCACGTTGACCACCTTCACCCCGATTGGGGCATCGCGCTGGCGGCCTCCGCCAACGGCAAGCAGAAGATGGCAGAGTTCAACCAGGAGTTTGGCCACAAGCTCGCATGGCTGCCATGGCAGCGGCCAGGCTTTGAGCTCGGCATGATGCTCCGCAAAATCGTGCAGGATACACCTGGCTGCGATGGTGTTGTGCTCGGTGGCCACGGCCTCTTCACGTGGGGCAACACGCAGCGCGAGTGCTACCTGAGCACCATCACCATCATCGACCAGATTGGGCAGTTCATCGAGCGCCATGCGCAACGTGAGCAGCACAAGCCTTTCGGCGGCGCACGTGTCTCCTCACGCGATGATCGTCAGAAGGTCGCGCTTGAGGTGATGCCGTCACTGCGCGGGGCGGTGTCGCGCAAGCAGCGTTGGATTGGCAGCTTTACCGATCCGCCTGCTGTGCTGGACTTTGTGAACTCCGAGCACGCCGAGCAACTCGCGCACCTGGGCACAAGCTGCCCCGACCACTTCATCCGCACCAAGATTCGTCCCATGTTTCTGAAATGGGACCCGAGCACCGACCCCAAAGAGATTCCGCAGCTCATCGAAACGTCGCTCGAAACCTACCGCGCAGAGTACGCCGAGTACTACAAGAAGCACGCATTGCCGGACTCGCCGAAGCAGCGCGATGCCAGCCCCACGGTGGTTCTGCTGCCCGGCGTTGGCATGTTCACCTTCGGCAAGAATAAGACCGAAGCTCGCCTCACGGGTGAGTTTTATATCAACGCCATCGGCGTGATGGGCGGTGCCGGTGCGCTTGGTGGTGGGCTCAAGTGTGAAGACATTCCGCAAGCCGGCCCCGCAGCCAGTGCGGACCAGTTCACCATGCATGAGAACTACGTCGCGCTGCCGCCCAGCGAAGCGTTCCGCATTGAGTACTGGGCGCTTGAAGAGGCCAAGATCCGCCGACAACCGCCCGAGAAACAACTCAGCCGTCAAGTCGCGTTGATTGTCGGCGGCGGCTCCGGTATTGGACGCGAAACAGCGCTGCTCGCAGCAGAACGCGGTGCCCACGTCATGGTGGCCGATCGTGATGTGGCCGGTGCGCAGAAGGTGGCCGTAGAATGTGCCGCCATCGTCGGCAAAGAGGCTGCCAGCTCCACCTCCATCGACATCCGCGATCGCGCAGCGATTCGCTCCGCACTGGACGCCACCATCAGCGCGTTTGGTGGCTTGGACATCGTCATCAACACCGCTGCGATCTTCCCTTCATCGCCGGACGGCATCATCAGTGACGATCAGTGGGCGTTGACGCTGGACATTAACGTCACCAGCAACTTCAAGCTCGCCGAAGAAGCGGGCACGCTGCTGAAGAAACAGGGCGTGCCTGCGTCCATGGTGCTCACCAGCTCCGCCAACGCGGTTGTGCCCAAGCGCGGCAGCGAAGCGTATGACGTTTCCAAGGCCGCACTAAGCCATCTTGTGCGCGAGCTCGCCGTGGGTATGGCGCCTCTGGTTCGCGTCAACGGCATCAGCCCCGCAACTGTCGTCAAAGGCTCCACCATGTTCCCGCGCGATCGTGTGAAGGCGTCGCTGACCAAATACAACATCCCCTTCACCGAATCTGCGTCGGACGATGAACTGCGTGATGCGCTTGCGGTCTTCTACGCACAACGCACCTTGACGCACGTGCCCATTGACCCTAAGGACAATGCAGAAGCCATCCTGTTCCTCGCCGGTCCACAAGCCCGCGTCACCACGGGCCACATCATCCCCGTGGACGGCGGCCTCATTGAGGCACAGCTCCGGTGACAGCCGCTCGAATGCCGGCTGATCGAAGAGCCTCGGTCGCCATCGATCTTGGTGCAGAAAGCTGCCGTGTATCGCTGCTGCGCTGGGTCGATGGCGAACCCGCATTGCACCTTGTCCATCGCTTTGCAAACGGTCCGGTGCAGGCCGCGGACGGGTCTCTTCGCTGGCCGCTTAGGCAGATCGTGGAAGGTGTCGAAGACGGCATTCGCCGCTGCGCTGCCCTTGCACCGGAAGGCATCGCGTCGATCGCGGTAGACGGTTGGGCAGTGGATTACGTGCGGCTCGACGAGCACGATCAGCCCCTGGAAGACCCATTCTGCTACCGCGATGCACGCAACGCACCCGCAGCGGAAGCGCTATCCCAAAAGATCATCCCGGAGCGTCTACGCGAGATCGCCGGCATCGAGCAGCAGCCCATCAACACGCTGTATCAGCTCTATGCCGACACGCTCAGCGGCAAGCCGCAAACGCGCTGGCTCAACCTGCCGGAATATCTTCTCTTCCGCTGGGGCGCGGAGCCTGTGGCCGAGTACACCATGGCCGCGCACTCAGAGCTCGTTGACTTGTTTGCCGCAAACTGGAGCCGCGAAATCTTCCGTGCGGCGGAGCTTTCTCTGTCCTGCGCGCCCCGCATCGTTCCGCCAGGGACCATGCTCGGCAAGCTGTCTGGGCCCTTGGCTTCACTCCCGGGCCTTCACGACACGGATCTGATTGCGCCCGCATGCCATGACACCGCTTCCGCGATCGCAGGCATCGCGGAAACAGGCGACGATTGGGCGTACATCAGCTGCGGCACATGGTCGCTGGTCGGTGCGCTTGTGCCGCGTCCGCTGAACTCACCCAATGTGCGCGAATACAACTTCACCAACCTTGGCGCCGTCGGTGGCGCCACATGCTTTCACAAGGGCGTCAATGGCCTGTGGCTGCTGAAGCAATGCATGGATCACTGGACAGCACAGGAGCAGCCCTGGGACCTGCGTGAGCTGCTGAGCGCAGCAGAGCTTGAAGCGACGCCCGAGTCGCTGCTGAACCTTGCCGATCCCACCCTGCTGGGCATGGGCGACATGCCCGCCCGCATCAACGCGCAGCGTCGCAGCGCGGGCCTTGCCTGCCTGCAGGAAGACAGCGCCGCCGCACCCAGAATGGTATGCCTGCTGCTGCACAGCCTGGCCGCGCGCTATGCCGAGGTGCTGCAGCGCCTTCGCGTGCACACGGGCAGAACGTTTCGACGCATCGTGATGGTGGGCGGCGGCGCACAGAACGCCATGCTGCGCCGTCTCACGGCCGAGCGCACCGGCCTCGACGTCGTCATGGGGCCCACCGAAAGCTCCACCATCGGCAACCTCGCGTTGCAACTTGCGGTGCGGGAGGGCGGTCTGGCCGCAAGCTCGCCGGAGTTCGCCACGCAGGTGGCAGGCTGGGCCGGTGTTCTGGCCAAGGCCGTCCCCGCGGCATAGCCCAGCCAACGTTCAGCGTTTTGCCGTACAACAGGATGCGATGCGGTGGGCGTATGGGGCTGCACCCTTATGCCACCCAGCGTGCGAGTTCACGTCTCCCAGCGCATCCAATCCCTCCATGGCAACGGCCGTACAAAACGACATCCCCGTGCTGGACCTGCCGCCCGAGCAGAAGGACGCCTTGCTGCGCGATGCCGACCCGGAGCCCCTGACGTCCCCAACTGCTTCCGGGGAAAGCAAATTGTGGCGGCCGCGCCGCGTCTTCATCACACCGGAGGCCTTCACCACGCCGTACGGCCGGGACGTCCTGGAGCGCGCCGAAGCCTTGGGCGCACAGGTCATTCGACTGAAGAGCAATCAGCTGCGCGGCCTTACGGATCCCGTGCCCAAAGACGCCGCGCCGGACAGCAAGGCCGCGCAACGCGCCTACGCGCAGGCCAAGACGTCGCTGGCCATCGTGATGTCCCCGCCCTCTGCGCGCAAGTTGCAGCCCATCCCGCCTTCCGCGGACTGGCAGTTCCATCTCGCGCAGGGCTGCCCGGCGCACTGCCAGTACTGCTACCTGGCCGGCTCCCTCAGCGGCCCGCCGGTAACGCGCGTCTACGCCAACCTGCCCGAAATCCTCGAGAACGTGAAGGGCTATCTCGGCACCGGCAAAGTCACGTCCGCCTCGCGCGACCGCGCGCATGAAGGCACCACGTTTGAGGCCTCCTGCTACACCGATCCGCTCGGCATCGAGCACCTCACCGGCGCGCTCGCCGAGTCGGTCCGCTTTTTCGGGCAGTGGGACGCCCCCGTGCAGCTGCGTTTCACCACCAAGTTCGACGGCGTTTCCTCGCTGCTAGCGCTGGCGCACAACGGCCGCACCCGCGTCCGCTTCAGCATCAACGCAGCGAGCGTGGCACGCGGCTTTGAGGGCGGAACGGCCAGCGTTGCACAACGGCTGCAGGCGCTGCGCCGTATGGCCCAGGCCGGCTACCCGGTCGGTCTTACGATCGCGCCCATCATGCCCATCGCAAGCTGGCAGGAGGAGTACGGCAGCCTTCTGAAAAACGTTGCCGCAGCGCTTGAGGGCGTGCCCGCCCCGGACCTCACCGCCGAACTCATCACGCATCGCTTCACCCCCGGCAGCAAAGACGTTTTGCTCAGCTGGTACCCCAAAACGACGCTCGACCTGGATGAAGCCAACCGCACACAAAAGCGAAACAAGTTCGGCGGGTTCAAGTACGTGTACCCCAAGGATCCGATGCGCGAGATGCGCGACTGGTTTGAAGCGACCGTTGCCGAGACGCTTCCGTTTGCGCGCATTTTGTATTGGACCTGATCGGAGCGCGCGCGCATGAGGGTACTTCTCCTTGACCGTTCAACCGACCTTTGCGCGGCCTGGCGCCAACACTTTGAGGGCGTCGAGGACGTGGCTGTACACCACGGCAGCTTCGAGCCCCTGATCGGCGCCTATGACTGCTTCGTCAGCCCCGCCAATTCGTTTGGCTTGATGGACGGCGGCATCGACG
This sequence comes from uncultured Acidobacteriaceae bacterium, assembly GCA_964246665.1. Taxonomy (GTDB): domain Bacteria; phylum Acidobacteriota; class Terriglobia; order Terriglobales; family Acidobacteriaceae; genus Granulicella. The sequence goes on along the minus strand of CAXTRU010000059.1, from coordinate 2,265 downwards.
CGGCCATCACCGAATTCTTCGGGTATGGGCTGCAGCAGCGCGTGCAGGACGAGATCTGGCGCGTCTACCGCGGCGAGCAGCCCGTGGGCACCTGCCTCCTTGTGCCCACTGAGGACCCGCGCTGCCCGTGGCTGGCGCACTGCCCCACCATGCGCGTCCCCATGGAGGTCAGCTGGACCAACCACGCCTACGCTGCGTTTTTGGCCGCGCTCACCACGGCTGGCAATGCCGGCATCGAGCGGCTCGCCTGCCCCGGGCTGGGCACGCACACCGGACGGATCCCGCCCGATGTGGCAGCCCGGCAGATGCGCTTCGCCTATGACCTTTGGAGCGGTCCCCGCATCTACCCCGAGTGGGGCAAGCTCAGCGAACGCGAGTGGCGCTCCAGCGGGCGTAGCCGGGACGAGTACTTCCGCCACAAGTTTCAGCTTCAGTCGCAGGCCGAATGACATCACGCGTGTCCGATGGATGGTCATGCTGCCCGCGCGAAACGGGTCGTATGCTGGGTTCATGCGAGGCCTTCGCCAGCTCTGCCTGCTCGGCTCCACCCTCTTGTTCGGTGCGGCGCTAACCTTATCAGCGCAGAAGAACGCGCCACCGCCGCTCGCCAAAGCCGGCCTGGTCACCCGCGACATCACCCCGACGGTACGGCGCAACTGGCGTGGCAGCAAGGACCATGTGCTCCACGTCACGGTCTGGTACCCGGCCGCGGACACCGCCATCGAAACAGCCCAGATCATCGGCCCGCCGGACAAGCCGCTCTTTGAGGCAGGGGCTGCCACACCGCATGCCGCCTTCGCACCCTCACTTGAACCCTTTCCGCTGATTCTGCTCTCCCACGGCACCGGGGGCAGCGCACAACAGCTCGCCTGGCTCGGCACAGCGCTGGCCCGCGCCGGCTTCATCGCTGCTGCCGTGGACCATCCCGGCAATAACGCCGTCACAGGCTATACGCCGGAGGGCTTCGCGCTTTGGTGGGAGCGTGCCACCGATCTGTCCGAGGTCCTGGACGGCCTGCTCGCCGACCCGGAGCTTGCCGCCCACATCGATAAGGACCGCATCGGCGCTGCGGGCTTCTCGCTTGGCGGCTACACTGTGCTGGAGCTCGCCGGCGCGCGCACCGACGTTGCTGCGGTCTTCGACTTCTGCCGCAAAGATCCCACGAACCCCGACTGCCATACCCCCGAGATGAAGGACATGCCCGGCCCCGACAAGCTGCTCGAGGCCGTCCGCAAAACCAGCGGGGAAAGCCTGGCGCGCTCGGCAGATAGCTTCCGCGATCCGCGCATCCATGCTGTGTTCGCCATCGCCCCGGCACTCGGCTTTACGCAAACCCCGGAAAGCCTCCACCAGATCCGCATACCCGTGGAAGTGGTCGTCGGCTCAGCCGACCCGATCGCCCCCGCGGCCAACAACGCCAGCCTGATCAAAGCGCATGTGCGCGGCGCCCGTGAAACCATTCTGCCCAACGTCGCGCACTACACGTTTCTCGATGTGTGCACAGCGGCGGGCAAGCAGGCCGTTCCGCTGTACTGCACGGATCCGCCGGGTGTCGACCGCGCCTCCGTCCATACGCAAGTTGATGGTCTGGCAATCCAGTTTTTCGCGCGAGTCTTCCGGCTTCGCTAGGTCTAGCAACATCAGCTACCAGGCAGTAAAGCGTCTAAGTAGCAGCAATCACTACTGCTTCTTCGTCGCGTCATCCAACCGCTGCAGCTGATCGGTGTCCATTTCCGCCCGAATCTGCAGCAGGTAGTGCGTGTATACCTTGCCCAGCTCGGCGCGTGTCTGCGAGACTTTATCGATCTGCGCGTAGAGCGTGTTCTCATCCAGCGACTTGGACCGGTACATCGCATCCAGCTTGCCCTGTTCCTGCTGATAGTCCTGGAAGCTCTTCTGCAGCGCCGGCCGGCTGGTCTCGAAGATTGAGTCCATATGCTGCTTCTGGTCCGGGCGCAGCTTCAGGTCCTTGGCGAGGTGCTTGTCGTCCCACCATCGTCCCAACAGCCCAAGTTGCGTCCGGCTGCGCATGCCGCCGACTGAGCCGGCTGAGTCAGGCGCCCGTCGCGGATCGCCGTTGCCCCGGTCACGCCCATAGTCGCCCGCGCCCATGCCTCCGGGCCCGCGACCGCCAGGGGAGAACCCAGGGCCCATACCGCCGGGCATACCGCCACCCGGCCCCATGCCGCCGCCGTGCCCACCGCCACCGTGCTGCGCATGCGCAAACGGGGTCAGCGCGGCCGAGGAGGCCACGAGCACCGTGCA
>CAXTRU010000058.1:8552-13694 GCA_964246665.1 uncultured Acidobacteriaceae bacterium | reverse complement strand
CCTCTGCGCTGACCAGCAGTTCGCCCTGCAAACCCGCCACAACGCTGCCCTGCTCGAGCAGCGGCGCGATCCATAGCCGCAGCGCCTCGCGCGTCCAGCCTGTCTCAGCCACCAAGCGCTGCGTCGTCAGCCCTGCCGCGCCACGCCGCGCAACGCGCAACCGCACCGCCTCACTCGCGCTTGCAAGGCGCACAGCACGCAGCCACGCCAAGTCAGCCGTCTTGCGCTGCCGTGGCAACGGATGTGCGTCCAGCACGCGGCCTCCACCCACGGTCAGCGCCGGCGAAGGCTGCCGCAACACAAATCTGTCTCCCGGTGCCAGCACGAGGGGCTTGGCCAGCCGAAGCCGCACCATCGTGGCGTGCTCAGCGTCGAACCGCAGCACCGTTGCCAAGGCCTCGCTTGCAAACGCATGCACCCGCACACGCTGCCGGTGCCGTAGCGTCATGCCGGCAAGCGTTTCCACCTCAGCGTCGACGACGGTCACCGGCTCCAACGTGCCCTCCGGAACAATCGTGTCGCCGCGCGTGACATCCTCGACATCCACCCCGGCCACATTCAGCGCCACCCGGTTCGGCGCCGCGGCCTCCCCGCGTGCTTTGCCATGCACCTGCACGCCGCGCACCCGCACCCCACGCGCAGCCGGCTCCAACCGAAGCGACTCGCCCGCACGCACGCGACCCGCCTGCAACGTGCCTGTCACCACCGTGCCAAAGCCGCGCACCGTGAACACCCGGTCGACGGGCAACCGCGTCACGCGCTCCCCGCTCCGTTGCGGAATGTGCGCAACCAATTGCGCCAGGACTATCTTCAACTCAGCCACACCCTCGCGCCGCAGCGCCGACACAGCAAGGACCGGCGCTCCCTCCAGAAACGTTCCCTTCACCAGCCGCGCGACCTCGTCCCGCGCTGCCGCGAGCCGCTCATCGTTCACCGCATCCCGCTTCGTCAGCACGACGAGCCCGCGCTCAATGCCCAGCAACCGGCAAATCTGCAGGTGCTCCACGGTCTGCGCCTTAACACCTTCATCGGCAGCCACCACCAGCATGACCGCGTCGATGCCACCCGCGCCTGCCAGCATGTTGCGCACAAACGCATGGTGCCCCGGCACATCGATCAGGCTCACGTCATAATGCATGCCGTCCGGCCCAGCGAGATCCAGCGCCGCAAAGCCAAGGTCGATCGTGATGCCGCGCGCCTTTTCTTCCGGCAGCCGGTCAGTGTCGGTGCCTGTCAGTGCAAGCACGAGCGCGGTCTTGCCGTGGTCGATGTGCCCCGCCGTGCCCAGCACGACAGACCTCACCTGTCCAATATCCATAGCCCCCGCACGATTCCCGGCAGCCGCTTTCACTCAGCACTCCCCAACGCGAAACTTAACAGTTCACTTCTATGTTCTGCCTTGCCAGACGAGCAGCCGTCTCAAAGCTCTGAACCTCACAGCTCACGGCTCTTGCTGCCCGCCGTGTATGCGCGCAGGGCAGCCTGCAACACGGAAACAATTTCCACATCCTCATGCTCGCTTACCGTACGCAGATCCAACAGGACGCGCCCACCACGGACACGTCCCACAATCGCTGGCTCCAAACCACGCAACATCGCCGAGAGTGCATCTTCGCTCATCCCGGCACACAGCATCGAGACGGCAAAGCTCGGCAACGAGGCTCCCGGGGTCGTCCCACCACCCACAACACTTTCGGTGGCAACCACGCCGATCTCGACACCCGGCAAGCATAGCGCCTCCGCCCACCGTTCACAGCGCACGCGCACCGCGTTTGCGGGCAGCCGCAACATCGCGATCACAGGCAGCTCGCCTTCGCGGCCCAGCAGGTAGGCTTGCAGGGTCGCTTCAAGCGCCGCATACGTGAGCTTGTCGACACGTAATGCACGAAACAGCGGGTTGGCCCGAATCCGCTCCACAATGTCGCGCTCGCCCACGAGCAGGCCACACTGCGGGCCGCCCAACAGCTTATCGCCGCTCGCGGCCACCAGCGCCGCGCCGCTCCGCACCGATCGCACCCACGATGCCTCGCCCGGCAGCCCCACGCCGGCCAGATCTATCACGCACCCGGTGCCCTGGTCCTCAAACACCGGCACGCCGGCGTCTCGTCCAAGCGCGATCAGTTCGTCCAACGAGGGCTGCTCGGTAAAGCCGCGTATCTCGAAGTTCGAGCGATGCACCCGCAGGATCAACCGCGTCGCAGGCCCCATCGCCGCGGCATAGTCCGACACGCGCGTCTTATTGGTCGTGCCCACTTCGCGCAGCTGCGCCCCGCTCTTGGCCAAAATCTCCGGCACGCGAAAACCGCCACCGATCTCCACCAATTCCCCACGCGAGACGATTACCTCGCCACCTTCGGCAAGGGTGTTGAGTGCAAGAAAGGTAGCCGCCGCGCAGTTGTTCACCACCGCCGCGCCTTGAGCCCTGTTCGCGTCGCCAGCGGCTGCGGTTAAGATCGACTGTTCCACCAGGTCATCCCGACGGCTTCGCTTTCCGTCTTCCAGATCGAACTCGATATTGCAGTAGCCGCGTGTCACATCGACGATCCGTGCAATGGCCGCCTCACTCAAGGGCGCGCGTCCCAGGTTTGTCTGCAGGATCACGCCTGTCGCATTCACCACGCGCCGCAACTGCGGCCTTGCCCGCACGCCTAATTCACGCGCAAGAGCCTGCGCTACGTCGCCCACGCACAAGGTCAAGGCTGCCTCGTCCAACTCGCCACGCAATACCTGTTCGCGCATACGCGCGACGACGAACCGCGCCGCCGACGCCACGCGCTCTCGCGAGTAGGTTTCGATGAGCCGCGCCACTTCGGCCCGCTCCAGCACTTGGCCAACATTCGGCAAACGGCGCAACAGCGCGTTCACTTCCTCACCCATGCGCAAGTCCAACGCAGAATCGTACCTTCGACCAAGCACCACGTGCCGTCGCAACGTCCATCTCTCGCAAGGTCACCTCAGCCGTCAAGGCATCTTGCCTCATTGCAGCACGATCTTCGGCGACCCATCCACCACGCGCCCAATCACGCCTGCCGCGGGGTAGCCTGCTTGACGCAGCTCTGCTACCAGCGCCTCAGCCTGGTCCGCCTGCACGCTCATCAGCAAACCACCCGCGGTTTGCGGGTCGTACAACACCGTGCGCAGCCCATCACGCACCGGACTGCCCTCACCCTCCTCCACAACGCAGCCCGCATACTCACGGTTTGACAGCAATCCAGCCGGGACACATCCACGCGCAATCGCCTCCAACGCCCCGGGCAACAATTGCACCGTGCCCACATGTACCTGTATCCGAACGTCGCTGCCAAAGGCCAGCTCCCGCGCATGCCCCATCAGTCCAAAGCCGGTCACATCCGTCATCGCATGCACGCCGAACTCCGGCCGAATTGCCAATTCAGCCGCACGCCGGTTCAACGTGGTCATGGACGCAACGGCCGCCTCCACCCAGGGCGGCTCTGCCTTGCCTTGCTTCAGCGCCGTCGTGATCACCCCTGTGCCCAGGGCCTTGGTGAACACCAGCGCATCGCCCACCTGCGCCCCCGTGTTCTTCAGCACGCGCTCCGGGTGCACCAACCCCGTCACGGCGTAGCCGAACTTGATCTCGTTGTCGCGCACACTGTGACCGCCCAGCACCACGCAGCCGGCCTGCTCCATCACGCTCAGACCGCCGCGCATAATCTGCTCCAGCACGTCGACGTCGCCGTCCTGCGGGAAACACACCAGCGACAACGCCGTCACCGCACGCCCACCCATCGCATACACATCGCTCAACGCATTGGTCGCCGCGATGCGGCCGTAGGTGAACGGGTCATCCACCATCGGCGTAAAGAAATCAACCGTCTGCACCAGCGCCTCGGTGGCGGTCAGCCGAAACACGCCGGCATCGTCTGCTGTCTCAAACCCCACCAGCAGATCAGGGTTTTGCTGTTTGGGTAGCCGCGCCAGCACCTCGCTCAACGTGCCCGGAGCCAGTTTGCTCGCGCACCCACCCGCTCTTACCCGCTGCGTCAGCCGAACCGCGGCCGTGCCAAGTTCCACAACATCCAAAGCGCTCGCCATGCATCCCATAGATGCGTTTGCGAAGACCCCAGACTCCCAGGCGCGAGCAGATCAGGCCTGCTGCGGTCGATTAGTGGAAGCGCTTAGGATCCGGTGGTCCTCCCGGTCTTCAAAACCGGTGGTCGTCCGACAAGGGCAACGGTGGGTTCGACTCCCACGCGCTTCCGCCACGTCTTTGCTCACCGTTGGAACTCACCGCATTCCACGAAGTGGAATGACCCCGGCACTGCACCATCCACCGCCACAGTGATGGCCGGAAGGTGCGCTTGGATCAGATCCCAGCTGTGAGCGCTCAGGACGACGACCGCGATCTTACGCTGGTGCAGATTCTGCTGATAGGACAGACTCTTATCGCCCGTTAGGAAAACTTCGAATCCGGCACTCTCAGCGGTACGCAGCAGCTCTCCATTGGTGAGTCCCGCCCAGCCTGCGAAGCGGACGGTTATGACTTCATGAGTTCCCAATACGGAACGGAAGCGAGGCGACAGGTTCTCGTCCAGCAGGACCTTCATGCCGCCGTAGCGGTCCGTTTCCGCTTGGCAAACTGCACCAGGCCGTTGATGATCTCGTCTGAGAGGCTTGGAAAATCCTCATGGATGTCCGCCAAGACGCGGCCGCGTTCCACGTCCTCCAGTACGAAATCAGCAGGTATCCTCGTGCCCCTCACCAGAGGAACCCCGGACACCTTCCCCGGCACTATCTCCACCAGATCACACCCGGTCCAATCCATGGCAATCTCGAATCTACTCTAACTCGAGGCAAAAGGTGCAGTCGGCGATGCACTACAGGCTGACGGTGGCCTTCTCCGTCGCCGGCACTTCCGCATCTTTCGGCGCCTTTGGTCCCCAGTACGCTTTGCCGTCGACCGTTTCTCCGTTGAAGTTGGCCATCTCCGGATCCAGCGCCGATTCCTGCCCCGCATACGTGACAGACCACTTCAAGGCCAGGCTGCCCGCGATGGTCAGCACCGGGGCCACACCGTCCCGCACGAGCTTGCTCTTGCTTCGGCGCAGGATTGCCGGCGCCACAATGCCTAGCCCCCCCCCGCCCGCCCAGCACACCCAAGCCAGCTTGGCCGTACCCACC
>CAXTRU010000058.1:0-8510 GCA_964246665.1 uncultured Acidobacteriaceae bacterium | reverse complement strand
GTGCCTTGTGTAGCCCGTGGTCCTTTGAGCCGTAGTTCAGCAACGTCAATGCCGAGGCTCCACTGCTCATCGAGCTTGACGCAAATAGCGGCCCAAGGAAGTGCGACCGCGACCAGATCGGGTTCGCTGTCGTTTCCAGAAGCACGCCCGGATAGCTCACCATAGTCCACGCAAACGGCAGCCCCAGCACGGCAATCAGCCGCTCCGGCACCCAGCGCTGCACGAACTTCATGGCGTCGTACCACCACTCGTGCCCAAGCCATCGCGCCGGCACGGCTAGCAACGCGAGAGATGATGCTACCGTGCCAAACCCGGTTAAAGCCCAAGCGCCATGATTCATCGGCGAGGTCTTCTTCCAAATCCGTAACATGTGGTGGAAGCGCTCTGGCCGGCCGAGGTCGATGATCAGCAGCGGCGGGCAAAGCACCATCGTGAAGAACGACAGAAAACGCCCGCCACGGATCAGCCCGGCAAAGCGCTTCTTGTCGCGCAGCCCTGCCATCGTGCACAGGATGTACGACCCCGCGCTGACGCCCTCGAAGAAGAAGTACAGCGCGATCTCCCACTTCCAAAACGGGCGCTTCAGAATCGGCAGGCCATAGTAGCCTGCTTCTTCTTTGCGGTCGGGCTTGGCCGCCTTCAGGATGTCGTACGACGGTGTGATCTGGCTGAAGACGTCGCGCTTGTCCTCTGGGCGATCGTGCTCCCGCACCTCAACGAGGTTGCGTTCAAACCCCTCAACCATGCCGTTCCCCCGAGAACAACAGCACGGAAACAGCCGTCAGCGCCAGCGACGCTGCAAAGCTGAACAGGTAATTTTTCTTCAAATGGGCGGCCCCGCGGCGTGGCGCCTCGGGCAGGTTGTAGACACTCGCCTTGTCCTTCAGCAGAAAGAACGAGTTCAGTGCGCTGTACTCGCCCGCGGCCTCCGCGCCGTAAAGATAGGCATCGCTCTGCCCCTCGGCCTGCAGCTGCTCGACGCGTTTCTGCGCGTGTTCCTTCAACTCACTTACCTTGCCGAACTTGATCGATTCTGTCGGACACGCCTTCGCACATGCCGGCACAAGGTCGTCCTTCTGCCGGTCATAGCAAAGCGTGCACTTGTGTGCGCGGCCGTCTTCCTTGTTGCGGCTGATCACGCCGAACGGACAGCCCACCACGCAATTCGCGCAACCGTTGCAAACATCCTGCTGCACATACACATTGCCGAACTCGTTGTAGATCAGCGCACCGGTCGGGCACACCTCCACGCAGGGCGCGTGCTGGCAGTGCTTGCACACGTCACTCATCATCAGCCAGCGGCCAATGTGCGACTCCGGATCGAACTGCTCGACGAACGCCACATGCCGCCACGTCGTGTCGCTCAATGAAACGGTGTTGTCATAGCTGTTGCCCGTCCAGTGAAAGCCATCCGCCGGCAGTTGGTTCCACTGCTTGCACGCGACCTCGCAGGCCTTGCAGCCGATGCACAACGTGGTGTCGGTAAAGAACCCGGTCTCTTCCTGCGCTGCCGGTGGTTCCGGCCGCAAAAAGGTGTCCACCAGGTCTGTCGCAAAGCCCGTCACCGTTTGGCCGTGAAGACTCAATCCACTCATATCAACTGTCCTTCCGGCTGGTTCGACTTCGCCGTGTCCGGGCTCTTGTCCCGCGTTGGCCAAGGTTCCGCTTGCAACGGTGCAATGTCCACACGATCAGCCAACCGCCCCGCGCGCACGTTGCAGCTGAAGGCCTTGGCCTCATGCATGCTGACGTTCGGGTCGGCACTGATGGAGGTCAGATCATTGGCCCCGGCGCCCACCGTCTCGCCCGACCACCCCCAGTGGAACGGCATACCGATCTGGTGCAGCGTCTTGCCGTTGACGTGCAGCGGCTGAATCCGGTGAGTCACGCAGGCCTTCGCCTCCAGCGCCGCACGCACATTCCAGACCACCATCCACTCGCCGTGCACGATGCCCTTCTCGGCCGCCAGTTCCGGGCTAATTTCAAAGAACATCCCCGGCTGCAGTTCGTTCAACCAGCTGTCGAAACGACTCATCGGCCCACTCAGGTAGTGTTCCGTCAACCGGTAGTTGGTCGCCACAATCGGGAACTCGCCGTCGTTGGGGTTGTACTCGTTCAGCGGCCGAACATACTTCTCCAGCGTCGGATTTTCCCGCACGTTGGGGTACAGCAGGTTCGGTACAGGCGACTCCATCGGCTCATAGTGTGCGGGAAGCGGACCGTCCTGCGCGCCCATCGGAGCAAACAGCCAGCCTTTGCCGTCACCCTTCATGATGAAGGGCGAATCTCCGGCAATGGCCGCCATGCCCTTGGCATCCTTGTCCGGCCGGTAGCCTGGATCTTTGTTCGGCTCGAAGTCCGGCACATCGGGCCCGGCCCACTTCTTCGCCTCCGCGTCCCAGAACATGTACTTCTTGCGCTCCGACCACGGCTTGCCCTCGCCGTCCGCTGATGCGCGGTTGTACATCATGCGCCGGTTCAACGGCCACGAGTACCCCCACTCCGGACTGGTGTACACCCCCGGCGTGCGCTTTCGCGATCGTGAGCGGTTGACGCCTTGCTCCGGGAAGACACCGCTGTAGATCCAGCAGCCACACGCGGTGGTTCCGTCATCCTTCAACGAGTTGAAGTTGGCCACCTGCTCGCGATCGGCAACCGTGTACCCGTTAATCTCCATCAGGATCTTCGAGGCATCTGGCTCACCTTCAATGCGGCTGACCGTGCCGTCCGGCAATACCTCCGGGTGATCGTGCTCGTAGTCCCAGGTCATTTGCAGGAGGCCTTGATCCCGCTGCTTCGTCGAGCCCGCATAGAGCCGCTTCAGCCGCTTGCCGAGGTCATACATGAACCACGCATCCGACCGCGCGTCTTCCGGTGGATCGATCGCCTTGTCATGCCACTGCAGCAGGCGCTGCGTGTTGGTGAACGTGCCTTCCTTTTCTGTATTCGAGGCCGCGGGCATGAAGAAGATCTCCGTCCCGATCTGCGATGGATCCGGGTCTTCCGGCCCTTTGTACCAGTAGCAGGCGGTCTCGATCTCGAAGTAGTCGCGAATGACGAGCCACTTCAGCTTCTTCAACGCCTCGCGATTCAGCTTGCCGTTCGGCGTGCCGGCCGCGGGGTTCTGCCCAAACAGATACATGCCCTGGATATGTCCATCCAGCATGCGCACCAGGCTGGACGGCATCGAGTAGTTGTCATTGATCCGAGGCACCCAGCCAAAGCCAAATTCGTTCTCCGGCGTTGCCGCATCGCCATACCAGGCCTTCAGCAGACTGATGAAGAACTTCGGCATGTTCGCCATGTAACCCGTCTTCACGCCCTCTTTGTCCAGGTACTCCGCCAGCGTGTTGTGATCGCGCAACGCCGAAGGCTGCATCAGGTAGCCCGGCAGCATGTCATACAGTGTCGGCACGTCCGTGGAGCCCTGGATGCTGGCATGGCCGCGCATGGCCATAATGCCGCCACCCGGGCGACCGATGTTGCCCAGCAGGAGCTGCACAATCGTGGCCGCGCGAATGTACTGCACGCCTACCGAGTGCTGCGTCCAACCCACCGCATATACCAGGCACGTCGTCCGTTCACGCCCCGAGTTCGCGCAGATCGTTTCCGCGACCTTCAGGAACTGCTCGGCCGTGCAGCCGCAAATGTCGGCAACCATCTCCGGCGTGTACCGCGCATAGTGCCGCTTGATGATGTTCAACACGCACATCGGATGCTGCAGGGTCAGGTCCTTCTCGATGTCCATCGTGTCCATCGAGCCGGTGCGCGACGTGAACGCTTCCGATTTTTCAACGTCACCGCCCTGGTTGTCCGCCCCTGCATCCTGGCTGGCATACTGCCAGGTCTTGTTCCCTTTGCCGTAGCGTTTTGTCTTCTCGTCAAAGCCTGAAAAAAGTCCGCCCAGCTCTTCGGTGTCTTTGAAGTCTTCGTTGATGATCGTGGCTGCGTTGGTAAACGTCAGCACGTAATCCTTGAACCACTTGTCTTCACGCAGGATGTAGCTGATCAGACCGCCAAGGAAGGCAATGTCTGTTCCCGTGCGGATCTTGACGTACTGCTGACACATGGCCGAGGTCCGCGAAAAATGCGGGTCGATGTGGATCAGTTGTGCGCCTTTTTCGCGCGCCTGCATCGGAAAGCGGAACCCGACCGGGTGCGCTTCCGCCATGTTCGATCCCATGATCAGAACGCAGTCGGCGTTCGCGACATCTTCCTGAAAGCTAGTGGCCGCCCCGCGACCCAACGCAGCGCCCAGACCGGGCACCGAAGCGCTGTGTCATATTCGGGCCTGGTTTTCGATCGCCACCATGCCCAAACCACCGCCGAAGAACTTCTTGATCAGGTAGTTTTCTTCGTTGTCCATCGTGGCGCCGCCCAGGCTCATCACGTTGGTCATGTGGTTGAGCACCTTGCCGTCCTTGCTCTCCACAAAGCCCTCTTCGCGCGCTTCGTAGGTCAGCTTCGCAATCCGTTCCATGGCCCAGTCCAGCGGACGCTCTTCCCACTGGCTTGAGTACGGCGCACGGTACAGCACCTTCTTGATCCGGTGCGGATTCGTGCCCAGCTGGAAGGCATTCGAGCCCTTGGGGCACAGGGTCCCGTTGTTGATCGGGCTGTCCGGATTGCCCTCAATGTCAATGATCTGCCCGCCCTTGACGTACACGTTCTGCGAGCACCCCACCGCGCAATAGGGGCAGATGCTCTTCACCTCAGTTGCGCCCTTGATGCGCGCCACCTTGTTGACCGTGTTCGCGCTGAACGGCTGATTCTCCACCGCCCGCTCTGCATCCCGTACCGGAGCTTTTCTCCAAGCCATTGCCATCATCTCCGCCCTGCTCAAAAAGGGCCGCTCAAACCCACATCACCGGCTGTCGTATCGCCGGCCCAACATCACGCCCCATCATCCCACCATGGCGCGGATCGCGCTACCCGCAGGACGCGCGCCGCCAACGGAAGCGTCTCCTATCCGCTGTGATGCCAAAACGTTCCTGAGCGCAACGAAGGCGTGTCATCGCTCCGCTGGTGATTGATTCCGAGCCGCGACAACTGCCCTCCAGGGGATAAACGTTCGTCTATCCCACCTCCGTTGTACTACCATGACGTTAGTACCCGGCCCTTTGGAGTCTTCATGCAACAGCGGTTCCCTGCCCTTCCTGCAGCTTTGCTCGCTTTCTCTTGCTTTCTGCATGCATCGCCTGCCAAGGCGGACACGTACGCTTTCACCTTCAGCACCCCCGGCACCTACGCCGCGCTTAGTGCCTCCGGCACGTTCACGGCGGTGCCTGATACCGGCAACCCCGGCGTGCAAGACATTACGTCCCTCACGGGAACGCTCACCAACACGGCGCTTACGGGCGACCCCAATCCCGTCCCCATCACGCTTGTGCCCCTGAGTTATGGCACCGCACAGCCCGGTGGCTACACACAACACACCTATGACGCCGGCTTCGATCCCACTTCGCAGCAGGAGTCCTCCTTCAACCTGACCTACGACAATCTCCTGTTCTCCAGCGGCTCGGTCCTTGGCGCCTACGGCCTGGCGTTTGCGAACGCGACCGACAACGTCACCTATGAGCTCGCCCAGGTTGGCTCCGGTTACGGCTATGAGGCCTTCAGCACCCTGCCCAACGGTGAGAACTTCGACCAGAGGACGCTCAGCGGTCCAGCCGTCGACGTGACGATCACCGACCTTAGCGCGACGGCAGTCACGCCGGAACCCGCCTCCATTGCGTTGCTTGGCACCGGCATGTTGGGCGTAGCCGGGATTTTTCGGCGCAGGCGTACGCTCTAGCCGACGGAGTTGCAGTGAAGCAGCCCCACACAGCGTGGGGCTGTTCTTTTTAGCTTTCCAAGCCCTACCTACCTGGCGAGTGGAAGCCCTCGGTGGCCTTTTGCACCCGTTCAGCTCGCAGCTTGGTAAACTAAAGGCCTATGCCGCCTTTCCAGCGCCGCAAAGCCGTTACCGTCAACGTTGGCGGCATCCGCGTCGGGTCTGACGCGCCTGTCGTGGTCCAGTCGATGACCAACACCGATACCGCCGACATCGAGTCCACGGTGCAGCAGGTCGCCGCCCTGGCGCGCGCCGGCTCTGAGCTCGTCCGCATCACCGTCAACAACGACGAGGCCGCCAAGGCCGTTCCCTACATCGTCGATGGCATCCGCGCCAAGGGATGGGAAACGCCCATCGTCGGCGACTTCCACTACAACGGCCACATCCTGCTGCGCAAATACCCCGAGTGCGCCCGCGCCCTTGCCAAGTACCGCATCAACCCCGGCAACGTGTCGATCGGGCGCAAGGACGACGACAACTTCCGCACCATGGTCGAGTGCGCGGTCGACAACCAGAAGCCCGTGCGTATCGGCGTCAACTGGGGCTCGCTGGACCAGGCTCTGCTTACCCGGATGATGGACGAGAACTCCAAGTCCGCGCAGCCGCTGGAAGCCCGCGACGTCATGATGGAAGCCATGGTCGTCTCTGCGCTGGACAACGCCGCCGCCGCCGAGCGCTACGGCCTCCGCCGCGACCAGATTCTGCTCTCGGCGAAAGTCTCCAATGTTCGCGACCTCATTGACGTGTATACCGAGCTTGCGCGCCGCTGCGACTATGCGCTGCATCTTGGCCTTACCGAGGCCGGCATGGGCATGAAAGGCGTCGTCGCCTCTACCGCGGGCCTTGCGCCGTTGCTGCTGAACGGTATCGGTGACACCATCCGTGTTTCGCTGACGCCCGAACCCGGCGGCGATCGCTCGGAAGAGGTGCGGTGCGCGCAGCAGATCCTCCAATCGCTCAACATTCGCAGCTTCATGCCGCAGGTCACCAGTTGCCCCGGCTGCGGGCGCACCACGTCCACCTACTTCCAGGAACTCGCCCAACGCATTCAGAATTATCTCGTCGAGTCGATGCCGGAGTGGAAGAAGACCTACCCTGGCGTGGAAGAGTTAAAGCTCGCCGTGATGGGCTGCATCGTCAACGGCCCCGGCGAATCCAAGCACGCCAACATCGGCATCTCGCTTCCCGGCACCTTTGAGGAGCCCAAGGCTCCCGTGTACGTTGACGGCAAGCTCTTCACCACGCTCAAGGGCGACCACATCGTTGAGGAGTTTCAAGTCATCCTGGACGAGTACGTGGATAAGCGGTACGGGCGCCAGTTGGCTGGTGTTTAGCGGCTTCTAAAACGCGGCTCACAAGACGCAACAAAGGGCGGAAGGGAATCCCCTTCCGCCCTTTATTCAGACTCCATCTACGCGCTTGGCGTCTCCCGTACCGGTACGCCTGTGGTGCCCACTGCATCCTCTGCCGAGTGCACCACCCGCGCCCCAGCAGGCGGCACCGGCGTTGGCCCTGGGCGAGAGCTGGTGGAGCCGGGACGCTTCGGGGCATTGCCCGGACCGCCCATCGCCTGGTTCAGGAACGGGACTTTTTCGGCTAGGTTTTCAATGCCTATCTTGGCCGCCGTCACCCAGCTCGCAATCTTCTCCACGGGCACTCGAATGCCATGCTGGATCTGCTTGCTGACGTGCTGTGTTGTGGTCAGCGCATCGCTCACCATGTCGTTCACGCGCGCGACCTGGCCCTTGGCTTTCTGGTTCACGTCCTGCGCGGTGTCCATGTAGCCGAGCGCTGTTTGGTTCGCCTTGCTCACGGTGCCGCCCAACTCATCGACCTTGCTGCGCACAACGCTGGAGATGTGCTGCACGTCGCTGGTGACGCTGGCGATCTTTGGCTGCAGATCCGCGGTAACGGCCGCGATCTTGGGTTGCAGGTCGGCGGTGACCGCGGCGATCTTCGGTTTCAAATCGGCCACGATGTCATTGACGTTGCCCGCGATCTCCTTGCCCTTGGCGATCAACGGGGTCGCCTGGGCGAGCAGCGGCTGCGACTTGGCATCGATGGCCTTGGTCAGTTTATTGACCTTGGCATAGATCACCACGCCCGCAACCAACACGCCCAGAAGCAGGATCACTACAATGGCCGTCAGCACGGCCTCGCAGATCATGATGATGTGAACGTCGCTTGCCATGCTCGCGGCGTCCTGAAACAGGATCATCGCCGGTAAGTGAAGGGCTCCCATAAAAACTCCTCGCATCTGCTGCAGCAAAAGATGCATACGCCGGTCGCAGCGGCTGCCCGCACTCGCCCGTATGCCAAAACAAAGGGCCGGTGAACGCACCGGCCCTTCCCATTAACCAAAAAACCTACGAGGTTTGCGTGGTTCCGTCGCCTGCCTTGCTCACGTATGCGGTCTTGCCCGCGTCCACGGCGGCTTGAACGGCCTCCGCCTGCGTGTTCACCAGGTCCTTGCCCTTCTCCACATACTGCGTCCATTGGGTGCGGCCCTTGTCGTAGTACTCCTTGCCCTTGTCGACGTATTGCCCGGCCTGCTCCTTGCCCTGCTGCACAGCTTGGCCGACAACGTCCTTGCTCTGCTGCACCGCTTGCCCAACGACTTCCTTGCTCTGCCGCACGGCCTGGCTCACAACCTCGCGGCCCTGCTGCACATATTGCG
>CAXTRU010000057.1:0-13697 GCA_964246665.1 uncultured Acidobacteriaceae bacterium | reverse complement strand
CGCGATCTACAACAACGATCACAACAAGATCGTGGACCACTACACCTATGTGCTTTGCGGCGATGGCGACCTGATGGAAGGCATCTCGCACGAGTCGGCTTCGCTGGCCGGTACGCTGCAGCTGGGCAAGCTGATTGTGCTGTATGACGACAACCTCATCTCGCTCGACGGCCCGACCGACCTGAGCTACACCGAGGACGTCACCGAGCGCTTCCACGCGTACGACTGGCATGTGCAATATGTGTCCGACGGCAATGACCTTGAAGAGCTCAACAAAGCAATCGAAGCGGCCAAGATGGAGCGGACAAAGCCCTCGCTGATTCGCGTGCGCACCGTGATCGGCTACGGCGCGCCGCGTGCAGGCACCAAGGCGGTGCACGGTGAGGCGCTGGGGCCGGATGGGGTGAAGTCGACGAAGGAGTTCTTCGGCTTCGACCCGAACAAGAGCTTCGATCTGCCCGAGCAGGCTGTCGCCAACTGGCGCCAGGCGATCGAAAAAGGCAAACACGAGCAGGCCGCCTGGCACAACCGCTTCGAGGCCTACAAGAAAGATTTCCCCGAACTCGCGGCGCAGTACACGCGGACATCGGAGATGAAGCTGCCGGATGACTGGCAGAAAGCGTTGCCGAAGTTCCCCACCGAGAAGAAGGTGGCGACGCGGAACGCCGGCCAGGTTGTGCTGGAAGCGTTGGGCAAGATCATGCCGGAGCTGATCGGCGGCGCGGCTGACCTGACCTCGTCGACGAAGACCATCTTCAAGGACTCGGAAAACCTTCGGCGCGATCCCAAGGGCAAAAACATCTTCTTCGGCGTGCGCGAGTTTGGCATGATGGCCGCCGTGAACGGCATGGCGGCCCATGGCGGCGTGTTGCCCTTCGGGTCAACCTTCTTCACCTTCAGCGACTACTGCCGTTCCGCGCTGCGCATGGGCGCGCTGCAAAGCTCGCACTCGCTCTACATCTTCACGCACGACTCGATCGGCCTGGGTGAAGACGGCCCGACGCACCAGCCCGTAGAGCACCTGATGGCGCTGCGTTGCATCCCGCAGCTCACCGACTTCCGCCCGGCTGACGCGAACGAAACTTCCGCCTGCTGGGGCCTGATGGTGGAGCGCAAGAGCGCAAGCTTTATGGCGCTTTCACGGCAGGACCTGCCGGTGCTGGATGCGGACAAGTACAAGGTCTTCGAGGGCGCACGCAAGGGCGCGTATGTGCTCGAAAGCTACGGCAAGGACGTGATTCTGGTGGCCACGGGCTCCGAGGTCGAGCTGATTGTGAAGGCCGGCGAGCAGTTGAAGGCTGAGGGTATCAACGCGACCGTCGTCTCCATGCCGAGCTTCAAGATCTTCGACGAGCAGAGCGACGAGTACAAGGCGTCGATCTTCCCGCGCGACATCCCCAAGGTGACCGTGGAAGCCGGCGCGACGATGGGCTGGTACAAGTACATCGCCGGCAACGGTGTGGCGATCGGCCTGGATCGCTTCGGTGCCTCGGCCCCGGGACCCACCGCGATGGAGAAGCTCGGCTTCACCGTGCAGCACGTGGTGGACGCAGCCAAGGGCCTGATCAAGAAGTAAACGCTTTACCCACCGCGCAGAGAAAGGGACCGTCTGGGTCCCTTTCTTATTTGCTACCCAAACCGCATCGTCGTTATGCCTGCTGAGCGAGAGCCAAGTGACGAGGGCCGACTGCACGGCAGCTGACGAGAACCGCATTTAACATCTTCGAATCGCGCCGCGCAAGGGCGATCATGAATCGCTGACCGACAGACATGGCACTTGGACGAGGAAGCCATAGCAGGTGTTGACTCTTTGGATTCGCCGCAATCCGCGATAGCGAACTGACCCACGACAAACCCCCAGACTTGGGTCATGGATGGCACCGAAACGCAGCAACAGAGCTGGAGCCGCATCGATGGGATCGATCTGCTTCGCAGTGTCTCGATCGTGTTCGTTCTGATGAACCATGTGAACATGCGCCTCTTCGGGGCTCATGTGCCGTACCTGAAGGGGCTCCCGGATCAGTTGGCGGACACAATTGCCTGGAACGGTCAATTTGCCGTGCAGATGTTCTTTGTGATCTCGGGCTTTCTCATCACGTCGACGAGCATCCGGCGCTGGGGCACACCCGCGGCGCTTCACGTAAGGAGCTTTTATCTTCTGCGCGTTGCGCGCATCGCGCCCCTTTTGCTCCTGCTGCTCCTGGTGCTAAGCCTCTTGCACTTCGCCCGCATCCCTAGCTTTGTCGTCTCTGCCAAAACGGGTGGCCTGGGCAGGGCCCTGCTCGCTGCATTGACCTTTCACATCGGCTACCTGGAGGCGACAAAGGGCTACCTGCCGGGCGGTTGGGACATCCTCTGGTCTCTTTCTGTCGAGGAGATGTTCTATCTTGCGTTCCCCTTGGTTGCCCGGGTACTTCGGAAGCGCTGGCTCCTGGTCGGCCTCCTCCTCGTCTTTGTAGCCCTGGGGCCCTTTGCTCGGATGAGGGCGTTCAATCCGAATCCGGTATGGCGTGAATACTCCTACCTCGGCGGCATGGATGGGATTGCCCTAGGGTGCCTCACTGCGATCCTTCTTTCGGCGAGAAGGCTTTCCAGCGCTGCGATCCTTTGTGCCGGCCTGCTCGGGTCCACGCTGATTGTGTTTACCTTCTGCTTCTCGATTCAGGGATACAAGTGGGGACTCGGCGCGGTGGGACTGAACTTCACGCTTTTGGCGATCGGGGTAAGCCTCGCTATCGCGGCTGCTGCACAAAGCTGTTGGAAAGCGCCACGGTTCCTGGCGCCGTTCCTCGTTCTCGGGCAGCGAAGCTATGAGATTTACCTGACTCACATGTTTGCCGTACTCGCCCTGTTCGCAGCGTTCACCCACTTCGGGATGCCCTTGCACTGGGTTCCAGCCCTGTTCCTCGGCTCCATTGCGACCGCTGGGGCACTCGGGTGGTTTGTGGCCGTGCGCTATGCAGAGCCCATCAACTTGCGGCTACGAAAAAGCTTTCGTCTTGATGCGCAACATGTAGCAGTCGCGAAGCCGTTTGTGGATTGATCTCAGTTCTCGAGTCCGCGGAATGGCACTCCACATCGACGAGTCCTTGCGAACAAGTCAAGGAACCTCCCACAACCGCCATAGGACAGCTTGGCTTTACCGTGCAGCCCGTGCTGAAGGCAGCCGAGGGCCGGGTCAAGACGGTGATGCCGCTTCAGACCCGATAGCGGCGAAGGGGTGAGATTTCGGAACTCCGTTGCTTCTGTGATGGAGGGCTTCTTGCGCTTGAGATGGCCCTTGCCTGATCCTCTTGCTATGAGAACAAGGCGAAACGCGCTGACGGAGGTGCGGGCGGAGCTGGCCGTAACGATTGCACGGCAGTTGAGGACAGAGGGCGACGTGTCGGCGGTGGTTCCGGGTCTGCATCTGTATCGGCGTCATACCCCGATCAACGGGATCTGCCAAGTGTATGAGCCTGCCCTCGCGGTGGTGGCGCAGGGTGCCAAGTCGGTGGAAGTCGGGAACGACACGGTGGCGTTTGGCGAAGCGAGCTGGCTCCTGACGCCATTACATATACCCGTGATGTCGCGTATCACCAGAGCGAGTCTCGGCAGGCCTTACCTGGCGTGCGCGGTCCTGCTCGACATGCAGGCAGCGCGCGAGATGCTCGTGGAATCCAGGGCGCTGCAGAGCGCGAGCTGTGCAAGCGGTCCCGCTGTGACCTCCGGGCCGATGACGGTGGAACTGCTGGAAGCGGTCCTGCGCATCGTGCGCTTAAACGAGCGGCCCCAGAACATCGCCGTGCTGGCGAGCCTTCTGCACAAAGAGATCCTGTACCGGCTACTGACGAGTGCCCACGCCGGGGTGATGCGCCGGATCGTCAGGGCAGGCTCGCAAAGCCAGCGCGTGGCGCGTGCTGTGGATTGGCTGCGTACGAACTTTCGTGAGCCGCTGCGGGTGGAAGAACTGGCACAGCGGGCTCACATGGGCGTGTCTACGTTGCACCATCACTTCCGCGAGCTGACGGGCAGCAGTCCACTGCAGTTCCAAAAGCAGTTGCGGCTGTTTGAGGCGCGGCGATTGATGCTCATGGACGGCATGGATGCTGCGTCCGCGGCGTTCTCCACAGGGTATGAGAGCGCAACGCAATTCAATCGCGAGTATAAGCGGCAGTTTGGGCAGCCTCCACGCCGTGATGTGGCGGGGTTGCAGGGTGCTGAAGCCCTGGCATTCGCCGGATAGGGCAAGAGCATTAGGCAAGAATTCAGCAGGTCTGGGCTAACAGGAGGGCGGGCGGCAAACCTAGAGTAGACGGCAGAGGAGAACAGCAGGCATGGCCGACATTCAAGGCAAGGTTGTCGTAATTACAGGCGCTAGCAGCGGGATCGGTGCCGTCACCGCGAAGCAACTGGCAAAGCAAGGCGCAGCGGTGGTTCTGGGAGCGCGGCGCAAGGAGCGCCTCGAAGCGCTGGTGCGCGAGATTGAGCAGGCCGGCGGCAAAGCGCTTGCCGTGGCCTGCGACGTGGTCAAGCGTGACGACATGGCGGCATTGGTGCAGGCCGGCGTGAGCACATTTGGCAAGGTGGATGTGCTGATCAACAACGCGGGCATCATGCCACTTTCGCCCATGAGTGAGCTGCGGGTGGAGGAGTGGGAACAGACGCTGGACGTGAACGTGAAGGGCGTGCTGTACGGCATTGCGGCGGCGCTTCCGGTGTTTGAAAAGCAGGGAAGCGGGCACTTCATCACCATCTCGTCGGTCGCCGGGATTCGTACCTTTCACAGCGCGGCGGTGTATTGCGGGTCGAAGTGGGCGGTGGGGGCGATCACGGAGACACTGCGCCAGGAGGTTGCCGCGAAAGGCATTCGCACGACGGTGATCTTGCCGGGCGCGATCGCAACCGAGCTTGGCGAAAGCGTGCAACACCAGGGGAGCAAGGACGCCATGGCAGGCTTTCTGCAGATCGCGGTGCCCCCGGAGTGCATTGCCGATGCGATCGCCTTCGCTATCGGTCAACCGGCAAACGTGGGCGTGCATGAAGTGGTGGTGCGGCCGGCTGTGCAGATGCTGTAAGACGCCGCAAGGGCCGGGGCAGGAGCGACGATGCCTCCTCTCCGGCGCGGCGCGGTGCGGAGCGGTACCATAGCTCCCATGACGCAGGATGAGGCAAAGCTGTTGTCGGCCAAGCGGGCGGTGGAGTTCATCTCCGATGGCATGAGCGTGGGCTTGGGCACGGGGACGACCGCGACGCTGTTTATTCGGGAACTGGGGAAGGCGGTCCAAGCGGGGCTGCGCATCAAGGCGATTGCGACCTCGGATGCGAGCCGCGAGCTGGCCTTGCAGCTCGGCATTCCGATCACGAATTTTGACGAAACGCCGATGCTGGATGTGAACGTGGACGGTGCCGATGAGGTTGCGCCCGGCCTTGCGTTGATCAAGGGCGGGGGCGGTGCGCAGTTGCGGGAGAAGATCGTGGCTTCTGCAGCGCGGGAGTTCATTGTCGTGGCTGACGAGACGAAGGTGGTCGAGAAGCTAGGCAAGTTTCCGCTGCCCGTTGAGGTGATCCAGTTAGCGCTGCCATTGGTGACGCGGCGGTTGGACGAGTTAGGGCTCAAGCCGACGTTGCGACCGGCGCGCAAGGGCGACGGGCCATGGATCACCGACGAAGGCAATGTCATTCTGGACTGCCACTGTGGTGTGATCGAAGATCCTGAAGAGACGGCAGCGGAGATCCGCAACATTGTGGGTGTTGTGGAGCATGGCTTGTTCTTGGGCATGGCGACGCTGGCGCTGGTTGCGGGGGAGAATGGCGTGCGGGAGTTGCGGGCGTAGGTGCTTCGTTGGGTTAAGCGTGTGAACAGCAGGTTGCCCGTTCGGGGAAGGACAACTAGAAAGGCAATAGCCCTACTTGGTTGTGCGTTGCTCTTCGACAGGCAACGCGCGCTGGCCCAGACGCCGGAGCCGGGCTCCATGACGCTGCACGTCAGCACGCAGTTGGTGCTGGTCGACGCCGCCGTGGTGTGGCGCAAAACCGGCACGCCGATGCGAGGACTCACCGGGGCGGACTTTGAGGTCATTGAGGACGGTACGCCACAGCAGGTGACCAGTGTGAGCCAGGATATGCTGCCGCTCAGCCTTGTCTTCTTATTCGACCTCACGGACACGGTGCATCCGGTGTTACAGCACCTGGCCGATGGCGCCGCCGAGGTACTGCGCCACCTGCGGCCGGAGGACGAGGTGGCGGTGATGACGTTTTCGTCGCACACAAAGCTCGAACAGCGCTTCACACGCGACCGCATGTCCGCGATCGAAGGCCTGGATGCAGCTTCGGCAAGCTATGACGAGCATGAGCCCACATTTGTCTTTGAAGACCTGTGGCAGGCGGCGCAGGTTTCCGTGAGCAGCCGTCTGCGCGAGGCGCGCCGGGTGCAGGTGTGGGTCACCGACGGCAGTGCGAACGACCAGGACACCCAGCGCGGACTGGCCAGCAAGGCGCCGGCCATGCTGCACGGGGAAGCCCAGGCGAACGAAGCGCTCCTGCGGGCGGATGTCGTGATGAGTGCGCTGATCGAGCGAAGTGGCCTGCGGGGCACCGGGCGCTTTGGTGACGTGGAGCGCCTGGCTGAACAGACCGGTGGCCCAGTGGTGTATGCCACCGCGGCGGAGGCGCCGGATAGATTCGCATCCTTGCTGGATGCTTTGCGGGCGCGGTACACGCTGGGGTACCGTCCCTCGACGCCGAAGCCCGACGGAACGGTGTGCCGGTTGAAGGTGGGATTAAGCGCTGCCTTCTTCGCGAGCCACCCAGAGCTGAAGGCGAAGGACCTCCGTGTGCAGGCGCGGCAAACCTATGTGCGCACGGCGCATGGCACCACCTCGCCGTGAGTCGTAGGCGTGAGTTCGTTCTGCGTTGCACACCTCCCCCACAACGTGTAGCGGTGGAGCTCGGGGTTCGGGCGGTGAGGGAGCCGTTTTGCTCGCCTCACCGCGTCGAACACCCGGCCGGAAATGCGGTGCTTCTGCCGCTTTTGGCCCAGCTTTAGGTCGGGGCGTTTAGCCAAGTAAGGCCGCGCCAAGCTTGCGGCGGCGAACCGCTTCCACCCCCGCGAGCACGCTGGGAGCAAGCATCAACATCAGGCTTGATGGCTCCGGCGTCACCGAGGTGCTGGTCGGCGTTGCCGCAAAGGTGAGGAACTCCTGTTCGCCGTTCTTGGTCGTGTCGGAGAGGATGTAGTACCCGGCGTTGGCGTAGCCGCTATAGTTCGCCAGGGCCAGATCGATATAGCTTTCAACCGCAGAGGTGTTGGTGTTGGTCTTCAGGCTGGGGCTGGTGCTGTTCAGCGTGGCCTTGTAGCCACTGCCCGTGATGCCGTACGCCATGATGTCCCATGCGGCTTCCTGAATCGAGGTACGCGTGCTGTCGCTGACGCCGGCCTTGGTGATCTGGTTGAACAGATACGCCTCTTCTTCATACTCCTGGCCATCCGCGGGGGCATAGGTTGGACAGGTTGGAGCTGCCGACACCGGTGGCATAGGCCGTATACGAGTCGCCCACGTGGCTGGCGATGTCGAAATCGATGCACATGGCCGGCAGATTGTAGCCGTCGACGGAGACGGTGTACGGACCGATGTAGACGTTGTTGATCGTCTTGCCGGCGATGGTCACCGTCGGAGCGATGTCGGACACGCCGCTGTTGACCAGCTTGACGTTGTAGATGGTCGTGGCCGAAGCGGTGAGAGCGGAAGCGGCGGTGCAGAGTGCGCCAAACAAGAGCTTGCGTGCAAACGAGAGGGTGTTCAAGTGTCGATCTCCGAAACGGTGGGTTCTAACCCGATGGGTGAAGTAAGTCGAAGGTAGGGCGAATGACGACGGTCGACAAGATCACTCTGGTGCGCTCGGCGGTGTGCATTACCGGTACTTACGGAGGGATCAACCGAAGTTTGTGACGCCTTGGTTACCTCCGGTTCGTCGTTGGAGAGGGTTCATCCTTGGCCCGCCCGTTCGACGCGCGTGCCCCGTAGCATCGCCATGGCCGGAAACAACATCCCATAGCGCATGGCGAGTTTGGCGAGCAGTGCGCAAAAAGGAAAGACCTGGTTCATCACCGGGGCATCGACCGGCTTTGGGCGGCTGATGGCCGAGTATCTGCATGGTTTGGGCGTCACCGTGGTGGCCACCGCCCGCAAGCTGGACGATCTGCGCGACCTGACCACGAGTCACGCGGGCATGATGACGCTGACCCTGGATGTGACCAGCAAAGATTCCATCGCGCATGCCGTGGCGGATGCGATCGCGCACACCGGCGGCGTCGACGTGCTGGTGAACAACGCAGGGTATGGCGTGTGCGGCGCGGTGGAAGAGGTGCAGGAAGACGAGTACATGCCCATGTTCGAGACCAATGTCTTCGGCCTGGTGAACATGACCAAGGCGTTTCTGCCGCACTTCCGCGAACGGCGTTCCGGCGCCATCATCAACTTATCGTCCATCGGTGGGCTGATCGGGTCGCCCGGGTGGGGCTTCTACAACGCCACAAAGTTCGCCGTGGAGGGGCTGAGTGAGGCGCTCCATGCCGAGATGGCGCCCATGGGCGTCAAGGTCATGGCGGTCGAGCCGGGGCCGTTTCGCACGGACTTTCTGGGGCGCTCAGCCAAGGAAGCGAGCCTGCGCCTGCCTGATTACGAGACCACGGTGGGCAAAACGCGGGAGTACTTCAAGACGCAGGCCGGACGGCAGCCGGGCGATCCGCAACGGGCCATCGAGGCCGTGGTGGAAGCGATCAGCGCGCCGGAGCCACCCAAGCACCTGTTGCTGGGCAAGCTGGCGCTGCAACGCTATCGCAACCACCTGAAAGAGTGGGGCGAGTCGCTGGACAAATGGCAGGACCTGACCAACGGCGCGGACTACCCCGATAGCGAAAGCTCGCTGACGGCGCAGCCCTACGCGGGGGCTTCGCGCTAACACGCAGCATAGGTGCGGGCCGTGGATTTCGCGGCTCCTGTTGATGGGGACTTTGACGCTGGGGTTTAAGCTCGTAGAGTTGCACGTTTGAACCTTTGAGCTTGGGACGAGGTGATGTGATGGAACTTGGAATGATCGGGCTCGGCAAGATGGGCGGCAACATGGCCGAGCGTCTGCATAAGGCCGGGCACAAGGTGGTGGGCTTTGATTTCAGCGCCGACGCGGTAAAGCGGCTCAACGATGCCGGCTCCGTCGGTACCGGCACGCTGGAGGACATGGTCAAGAACCTGACCCAGTCGCCCCGCGCGGTGTGGATCATGGTGCCCGCGGGCGACCCGGTCGATCAGACCATCGCCAAGCTGAAGCCGCTGATGAACAAGGGCGACATCTTCATCGACGGCGGCAACTCGAATTACAAGGATTCGATTCGCCGGCATGACGAGTTGAAGAAGGAAGGCTACGAGTTCGTCGACGTTGGCACGTCGGGCGGCATCTGGGGCATCACCGAGGGCTACTCGATGATGGTCGGCGGCGATGAGAATGTAGTCAACGGCCTGAAGCCGATCTTTGAGGCGCTGGCGCCCGCACCCGACAAGGGGTGGGGACGCACGGGACCAGCTGGTGCAGGGCACTTTGTCAAAATGGTGCACAACGGCATTGAGTACGGCATGATGCAGGCCTATGCCGAAGGCTTTTCCATCATGGACGCCAAGAAGGAACTCAACCTCAATATCGAGCAGATCTCACAAATCTGGCGGTATGGGTCGGTGGTCCGTTCGTGGCTGCTGGACCTGACGGCCGATGCGTTGCAGAAGAACCCTGAGCTGAACGGCATTGCGCCGTACGTGCCGGATTCGGGCGAAGGACGCTGGACCGTGTTTGAGGCCATCGACCTGAACGTATCGGCGCCGGTCATCACGGAGTCGCTGATTCGCCGGCTTCGTTCGCGCGAAGAAAACAACATGACGGATCGCATGTTGAGCGTGATGCGTGGCGCGTTTGGCGGGCACGCAGTGAAGAAAGAGTAGCGTTCGGGGCGCGAGCTATGGGGGCTCGCGCCCAACACGCAGGTCTCTCCACTGCGCCGCTAAGCGGCTCCGGTCGAGATGACAAATTTTGGGCAGAAGAGATAGGGAGAAGCGGTATGGCGGCAGTGGCAGAAGTCGGCAAGTCCATGACGGACCAGGATGTGAGCGGGGAGATCCGCACAAATGAACGCGTGCCGGACCCGTGTGTGGTTGTGATCTTCGGCGCCTCCGGCGACCTGACCAAGCGCAAGCTGCTGCCCGCGCTGTTTCACCGGAGCAGCAGGGCTTGCTGCCCAAGGACTTCGCGGTTGTGGGTGTGGCGCGGCGTGATCTTTCTGCCACGTTTGCGCCTGACATGCAGGACGGCATCCTGAAGGGCGGCGGTGTGGATGCGGGCGACTCCAAGCTGAAGCCGTTTGTCGATCGTGTCCGCTACTTCGCGACCAATTTCGACGATGACGCTGGCTTCGACAAGCTGAAGAGCTACCTCGAAGGCATCGATCAAGAGCTCGGAACCAAGGGTAATCGCCTGTTCTACCTCGCAGTCGCTCCGGAGTTCTTTGCCGATATTGCCCAGCGGCTGGCCAAGCACGGCATGACGCAAGCCAAAGAGGGCAACTGGGTCAACGTCATCATCGAAAAGCCCTTCGGTGTCGATCTCGAGAGCGCAAAGACGCTGAACAGCGAGATCAACAAGGTGTTGGGCGAGAACCAGATCTTCCGTATCGACCACTACCTCGGCAAAGAGACCGTGCAGAACATCCTGGTCTTCCGCTTCGGCAATGGGATCTTTGAGCCGGTGTGGAACCGCAACTTCATCGACCACGTCGAGATTACCGCAGCGGAGTCCATCGGCATTGAAGGCCGCGGGCCGTTCTATGAGACCGCCGGCGCACTGCGCGATGTGCTGCAGAACCACGTGATGGAGGTGCTGAGCTTCGTCGCGATGGAGCCACCGGATAACTTCGAGTCAGACGCGGTGCGTATCGAAAAGCTGAAGGTGTGGAAGGCCATCGAGCCGATCCCCGTGGAAGACACCGCGCGCGGCCAGTACGCTGCCGGCACCGTGGATGGGCAAAAGGTCATCGGCTATCGCCAGGAAGACCGTGTGAATCCGGAATCGGGCACCGAAACCTTCGCGGCCATGAAGCTGAACATTGAGAACTGGCGCTGGGCGGGTGTGCCGTTCTACATCCGCGCGGGCAAGCGGCTGGCCAAGCGCGTCACCGAAGTGACCGTCACCTTTAAGCAGCCGCCGTTGCACCTGTTCAAAGGCAATGCCAGCGATGCCGGCGTTTGCCCCAACGTGCTGAAGCTGCGCATCCAGCCCGATGAAGGCATCACCTTGATCTTCGGCGCGAAGGTGCCCGGACCGACCACGAACGTGAAGCCGGTGGAGATGCACTTCAGCTACGCCGATGCGTTCGGCAAGAGCTCGGCCAACGGCTATGAGCGCTTGCTGCTGGACGCCATGCTGGGCGACGGCACGTTGTTCGCCGAGCGCGACGGCGTGGAAGCAACCTGGGCCCTGATGACGCCGATCCTGGAAGCCTGGAAGGCAAACCCACCCAAGGACTTCCCGAACTACGAGGCCGGAACGATGGGGCCAAAGAGCGCGGACGAGCTTCTGAACAAGGACGGCCGGAGCTGGGCGAAGCTCTAGGACGGCCTGGTGGCTAGTGGTTAGTGCCTGGTGGTGCTGAGCACGGCCATCAGGCTTGCAACGAACAACAAGCCACTAGCCACTAGGAACCAGTCACACAAAATGCCTGCACCTGTCACAGTGACGTACATCATCTGGCCTGACGCGAACGCCCTGGCGCTTGCGTCGGCGCGGAACTTTGCGGCGAAGGTGGAAGCGGCGGTTGCGCGGCGTGGTTTGGCCCGCGTCGCCATCTCGGGTGGATCGACGCCTCAGGCTGCGTTCAAGCTGCTGGCTGACCCGGCGCATGGCTTTGCCAATACGATTCCGTGGGACAAGGTACAGCTGTACTGGGTGGACGAGCGCTGCGTGCCGCCGGAACATCCGGAGTCCAACTACGGCGTGTGCAAGAGACTGCTGCTGGACCATGTGGCGATCCCGGCCGGCAACGTGCATCGCATGGAAGGTGAGCTCGACCCCGAAGAGGCCGCGTCGCGGTATGAGAGCGAGCTGCGGAACTCGATGAAGCTGGAAGGCGCGGAGTCGCCGGCGTTCGACCTGCTGCTGCTGGGCATGGGCGATGACGGCCATACCGCCTCGCTGTTCCCGCATACCGACGGCTTGAACGAGCTTGGCCGTCTGTGTATCGCCAACCACGTGCCGCAAAAAGATTCCTGGCGCGTGACGCTGACATGGACCGTGATCAACCAGGCGCATGAGGTTGTGTTCGAGGTTGCCGGCGCGGCCAAAACAGATCGCGTGGCGGAGGTCTTTGCGGGCCCGCGCGATGTCGAACGGCTGCCGTCACAGCTGATCCGGCCGACGAATGGCCGCTTGCTGCTGCAACTGGACGAGATCGCCGCGGCGAAGCTACCGTCAGGCACCGAGCTCTTTGAGACCCGGGAGGGTCGCCGGCGGGTGGGCACCCTGGAAATCTGATGCGCGGGCAAGGCGAGGTTGGCGTTTTTCGTGGTCATGGAAAGGGCAGTGTAGGGATGATTCTGGCGGGTGATGTTGGTGGAACCAAGGTCCACCTGGCGTTGTACAGCTTTGAAGGCGGCAACCTGGTGCAGTCGCGCGAAGAGAAGTTCCCAGCGGCGGACTATCCCTGCCTGGATGATGTGGTGAAGACCTTCTTGGGCAAAGGTGCAGAGAAGCCCGAAGAGATCGCCGCATCCTGCTTTGGCTGCCCGGCCCGGTGCGAAATGGCCGTCTCAAGCTGACCAATCTGCCGTGGGAGCTGGATGCGCGCGACCTACAGCGCAATCTCGGCAACGAGCACATCATCCTGATCAACGACCTGGAGGCCAACGGCTACGGCATCCCCGAGCTGGCCAAGGACCAGATCTACACGCTGCACGAGGGCGACCCGGCAGCCGTGGGCCACCGCGGCCTCATCTCCGCGGGAACAGGGCTGGGCGAGTGTGTGCTGATCTGGGATGGCAAGTTGCGGCGTCACCTGCCGATCCCCTCGGAGGGCGGCCACGTCGATTTTTCTCCGCGCGACGAGCGGGAGATTGCGCTGTTGAACTATCTTCGGCGCACGCTGAAGGGACGCGTCAGCTTTGAGCGCGTGGTATCCGGCCTGGGCATTCGCAACGTGTATGCCTTTTTGCGCGACGACCAGAAAATGGACGAGCCCGCATGGTTGCGCGAGCGCATGGCCAACGAGGATCCCAACGCAGTGATCGGCACCTGCGCGGAGGCGGGCTCCAGCGAGATCTGCGTGGAGACAATGAACCTCTTTGCCGCGGCGTTTGGGGCCAAGGCGGGTAACCTGGCGCTGACGCTGCTGTCTGCCGGGGGCATCTACCTGGGCGGCGGTATCGCGCCCAAGGCCCTGAAGGTGATGTCGAACGGCCGTTTCACCAAGGCGTTTTTGGACAAGGGCCGCATGGCGCCCATCCTGGAAACTGTGCCGGTGCGCATCATCCTGGACGATACGTGTGCGCTCCTGGGAGCGGCTGCCTACGCCGAGGCGCGTGCGGCGGAGTTGTCCGGGCGCTCGGAGCGCGCCGCATCCCTGCCCTCTTAGGGAGCTGCACCGAGAGCGAGGGTACGCGCAATACCGCCGGGGCGTATAC
>CAXTRU010000056.1:9780-13758 GCA_964246665.1 uncultured Acidobacteriaceae bacterium | reverse complement strand
CCGCCATCGTGACGCTGACGCACGATCCCAAATTGGACGACCCGGCACTCGACCGCGCGCTCAAGTCGGAGGCGTTCTACATCGGCGCGCTCGGCAGCCGCAAAACCCACGCCCGCCGCCTGGACCGGCTGCGCGCCCAGCTCACTCCGCTCGGCACCCAACGCACCACCGGCGCGTCCCCCTGCCATGCCTCGGTCGACCGCACGGGACGCGCACTCTTCGCGGCCAACTACGGTGGGGGCAGCCTGGCTGCCTTCCCGCTCGGGACAGGCGGCAACCCCGGCCCGGCGGCGACCGTCTTCTACTGCGAAAACTCCACGGCGTGCGGCACAGGCGGCCCTGTGAAGGACCGGCAAAGCGCGGCACATTTACACTGCGCCGTAATCTCACCCGACAATCGCTTCGTGCTCGCGTGCGATCTGGGCGACGACGCCATTCTTGCCTTCCCGATCCACCCAAACACCCCCCAGCCACTCGGGCAGTTCACCCGCATTCAGACAGCCGCCGGGGCAGGCCCACGTCATCTCGCCTTTCACCCAAACGGCCGGTGGCTGTACTGCATCAACGAGCTCAACTGCACAGTGACCCTGTATCGATGGCGTCCCCGGGGCGACGCACCCGCGGTGGAGGCCGTGCCCGGCGCCACGGTCAGCGTTCGTCCACCCAACACGCCGGACAACCCACCCAGCACCGGCGCCGAGATCGCCTTTAGCCGGGATGGCCGCTTCCTCTACACCAGTACGCGTTTTTGCGATGTACTGACGGTCTTCAACGTCGACCCGAGCCATGGCCAACTCACCCAAAGCCAGCAGATCTCGTGCGGCGGCAAGACGCCGCGCTTCTACGCGCTCGACCCCAGCGAGCGATGGCTCGCGTGCGCCCACCAGGACGGCAATTCTATTTCAGTCTTCAGCCGCGACAGCGCTACGGGCAAGCTCACGCTCGGGACAACGACGCCCGCCACCAACCCGGAGTGCTTGCTCTGGGTTTAGACCGTCCAAATGTGAGCCCAAACGAAAGCGGCGAGCCTAGGCGCGCCGCTCCCTTTCCACCGACGGGCTTACTGCTGCTTCAGGGTCGAGTTATCCAGCACAAAGCGGTACTTCACATCGCTGCGCACCACGCGATCGTAAGCCTCTTCGATCCGGTCGTAGCCGATCACTTCAACGTCGGCGACGATATTCTTCTCCGCGCAGAAGTCCAACATGCTCTGCGTCTCGGCCATGCCGCCGATCATCGACCCTGCCAGCGAGCGACGGTTGGTGATCAACGAAAACGGCGAGATCGTCGGCGGCACCTCGGGCAGGCCGACCAGGCATAACGTCCCGTCCAGCTTCAGCAGGTTCAGGTAGCTGTTCAGGTCATGCTCGGCGGAGACGCAATCCAGGATGAAGTCGAACGAGCCGGTGTGCTTCTTCATCTGCTCGGCGTCTTTGGAGATGATCACCTCATCCGCGCCCAGCTTCTTGGCATCGGCGATCTTGCTTTCGGACGTGGTGAACTGCACGGTGTGCGCACCGAACGAGTGGGCAAACTTCAGCCCCAGGTGACCCAAGCCGCCAAGACCGATCACGCCCACCTTCTTGTTCGGTCCCGCGCCCCAGTGCTTCAGCGGCGAGTAGGTCGTGATCCCCGCGCACAACAGCGGAGCCGCACCGGCGGGGTCCAGGCTATCGGCCAGCGAGTGCACAAAGTGCTCCTTGGTGACGATGGTCGAAGCGTAGCCGCCGTAGGTGATGGCGCCGTCATAGTCCTTCGCGTTGTAGGTGCCCACCGCACCCTTCTCGCAATAGGGCTCCTGTTGCGCCTTGCAGTTATTGCACGCCAGGCAGCTGTTTACCAGGACGCCCACAGCGACGCGCTGGCCGGCCTTGTACTTGGTCACGGCATTGCCGACGGAGCGCACACGGCCGACAATCTCATGGCCGGGAACCATGGGGTACATGGCATTCTTCCACTCATCGCGAACCTGGTGAATGTCGGAGTGACAAATCCCGCAAAACTCGATGTCGATGACAACATCATCCGGATTCGGATCGCGGTGTTCGAAGTCGTAGGGGCGAAGGGGTGAACTCTTGTCGAAAGCAGCGTAGCCGTGGCTCTTGGTCATGTGTGTCCTCGTTCCCTTCGATGCAATGATCTACGGTGAGGTCGCGTAAGAGCCTGCGCCCGCGAAAGCGCTCCTACTCCGCGTAGTGCAACAGGCTGAACACATCATGCCCCGCCAGCTTATCGCGGCCCTTAAGGAAATCAAGCTCAATGGCGAAAGCGATACCCACCACGACACCACCCAGCTTTTCCACTAGCTCCACCGTCGCCGCCATGGTGCCGCCCGTGGCGAGCAGGTCGTCCACCAGCAGCACCTTTTGCCCGGGCTGAACCGCATCCAGGTGCAGCTCCAGGCAGTCCTGCCCATACTCGAGGTCGTAGCAAACCTTGGCCGTCTTCGACGGCAGCTTATTTGCTTTGCGCACAGGGACGAAGCCCGCGTTCAAGCGATAGGCGATCGCCGGGGCAAAGATAAAGCCTCGCGCCTCGGTGCCGAGCACCAGATCGACGTCCTTGTCGATATAGTGCGCGGCGAAGGCATCTATCATCTGCGCAAAGCCGGCGGGCTCCTTCAGCAGGGTGGTGATGTCGTAAAACAGAATGCCCGGCTTGGGAAAGTCCGGAACGGTGCGGATCAGCGCCTTCAGCGGCTCACATTGCGACACTTCAACCATGCGCTCTTACCAGGCTCCTTCGATTTGAAGCGGCCCCAGGGCCGTCCCTTCACTTTCCAGCAGTTCGTGCTCGATCACGGCATCCACGCGACTTCCCCGCGATCCCTTGTGCAACTCGGTCCTCAGCTCCGCGATCGAGTCGGGATCCCCGGCAACGACGACTTCGACCTCGCCGGTGTCGGTATTGCGCACAGAACCGCGCAAGCCCAGCTCGGCGGCCTCACGGTGGACGAACCACCGAAAGCCCACGCCCTGCACCCGGCCCTGCACAAGGAAGTGAACAACCATGACGTTTCAGTGTCGCAGAGCGAAACGATGTGACGCAACCGCACACATCTGCGTCAAGAAACAGACAACCAACCCGGTTGTCACAAGCGTCTGTTTGTGTGAACACGCAATCCCGGCCAACAGCACCGAACGTTCGCTGTTGTAAGAGCCTTACCCAAGCGAGAACGTTGTCGTGCGAAAGACCCTGCCTTGTCTGGGAGAGCACTCCCGTTCTCATACTGAAGCACTTATGAGGAGACCGCAGGTAATGTCCATTCTTCGTCGTTCCGTTCCCGCAATCGTAGTCCTGTCCGCCATGACTGCGCAGGGGCAGTATCTGAAATCCCACGCAGCAAGCCTTTCCGTTGGCGGAACCGGACAGTTCAGCACGATGCTGGAGACGGACTCCAGCTATCAGCCGTTCACGTACCCGATCCAAAACGGAACGAACACGACGGACATTTTCAACCAGCAGCAGTTCACGACGTGGTCGGCAGGCTTTGTCTCTTCCTTTCAGATTCATCCAAAGCCCTGGGCAGGCATTGCCTTCAACTACGGCTTCACGCACTACCAAGAGCGGTACGTCTACCAGTACGCGACCAATAGCAGCTTCGGTCAGTCGAATGTCCCTGTTGACGCCCACGAAACCACGGCCGGCTACCTGCTGCACCCTAAGCACATCCCCTTCCAGCCCTATGTGGAGGTCGGTGGAGGCTATATCGGCTTTTACCCATGGCAGGGGTCGACGCAGTGGCGCGGCGCGGGCTTGTTAGAGACCGGCTTTGATCTGCCTACAGGAAGTCCTCATATCGGCTTCCGCGTCTCCGGCCGCTCTTTGTATTACCGCGCGCCTAACTTCGGCAACTCTGCCATCAGCAGCCGTTCTTGGCGTGTGACCGAGGAGCCTGCAATCAGCGCCATTTACCGCTTCTAGAAGGAAGCGGATGGACGAAGAGCGCCGCCCCGGGGTGGGGTCGTTTCAAGTGAG
>CAXTRU010000056.1:5907-9770 GCA_964246665.1 uncultured Acidobacteriaceae bacterium | reverse complement strand
GCACGGTGTTGCACTTACCCCCACGCGGGGGCCGGCCCTCTTTCCACTTGAGGTTGTGGTTCAGCGACGGCTAGGCGCGGCTCATGTAGGCGCCTTCTGCGGTGTCCACCTTGATCTTTTCGCCCTCGTTGATAAAGGGCGGCACCTGCACCACGAGACCTGTCTCGGTCTTGGCCGGCTTGGTCACCGAACTTGCCGTCGCAGACTTGATGCCCGGTTCGGTTTCCAGCACGGTCATCTCCACAGACGGCGGCAGTTCGATCCCGACGGCCTTGCCGTCATGGAAACTGACCGAAATCTGCAGGTTCGGCGTCAGGTAGTCGACCGAGTCGCCCAGCGTGTCGCGCTTCAGGTTGGTCTGCTCGTAGGTCTGCTGGTCCATGAAGTAGTAGTCGTCGCCGTCGTTGTACAGGTACTCCATCTTGATCTCGTCGACAACGACACGATCGATCGGGTCCGGTGAGCGGAAGCGCTCCACGAACATGGACCCGGTGCGGATATTGCGCAGTTTGGCCTGAATAAACGCGCGCAGGTTACCGGGCGTACGGTGCTCCACGGAAAAGACCAGATGCAGGTCGTCTTTGAACTTGATGATCATGCCGGGACGCATCTGTGTTGCGGGTATTGCCATGCAAAACACTCCAAAACTTCAGATTGGCTCAGTTGCCGGGAGAGCCCTGGGCAGGTGGTGCGCTTCCAGGGTCAGCAGCCTGATTGTAGCTTACTGTCCACAGCTTTTTGCCTCGCCGCGCAGCCCGGGTCAGACCTTCGAGGAGGCTCGCCCTCGCCTGCAGAGCAACACTAGGAGGGCTCCCTGGGATGAAACAGGCGATGGAAGAACCGACCGATGGCATGGATGACGCCACCCTCTTTCGGGGCCTCATTCGCTTCCCTTCCACGTTCAGAGGCAGCCGTCGTTCCGGAGGCCGGTTCCGCTGCGATGCTGGGCGGCGGCCCTTGTCCGTCGCCATAGCTGAACGTGGTGGTCACCTGGGAGCCTGCGGTACCTGCCGGCGCCTCGTTGGCGGCCTCCGGCGCGGGTGCCAGGCCCTCGCTTTCCGCTTGCGGGAACGGGTGCGTTGCAGCGGCAGCCTGTGCAGGGGTCGCCGGCTTGCCCGGGATCGCCGCATCTTTCGGCGGCATCACGGGGCAGCCGCACGACGACCGCTCATGGTCCACCACCTTGTGCAGGTCACCCTTGATGAACATCAGGTGCTGGCCCGGCAGGACACGGTAGTTCGCCGACGAGAACGGGTCCGTAACGTTAAGCACCGGAGCGTCCGCACCGGCGTTTTCGATGCAGGTGTCGCCCTCGCGGGTGACTCGCAGGCTCAGGTCAAGCAGGCCCTTTGTGACTGGAACAAGCTTCAGGTCCGGCGTTAGCACAACGTCCTGCGGACGGCTCTGGGTGATGACCTGAATGGCGCCACGGTCGAGCCCGAAGATCAAGGAGCCGCCCGCCCCGGAACGCAGCAGGTGAAACTCGCTGGTGGAGCAGACCAGAACGCCGCCCCCGCGTTGTAGCGTGACCGGAGCCGCGTGGTCCGGTGCGGCCGTAACGCTTGCATTGGTGAGCAGGCGCGTTACATTGCCCTGCACATCCAGCCCGCCGCTGACGCGGGCGTCCCGCACCGAGACGGTTCCCATCGGCTCCGGGGCCTGATTCTGAGCGGCGGCAGGCAACGCCGATGCGAGGAGACAGGCGCTGCTAATCCAAGGTTTAAGGATGGCGATCTTGCGGGTCGCTGACATCGTGCGTAGCCCCTTACCGTCCTAGAAAGTTGGCGATGAGTTGTTTGCCGG
Source organism: uncultured Acidobacteriaceae bacterium (assembly GCA_964246665.1). GTDB lineage: Bacteria > Acidobacteriota > Terriglobia > Terriglobales > Acidobacteriaceae > Granulicella. The sequence continues at coordinate 7,967 of CAXTRU010000056.1, read as the reverse complement.
ACTCGGTGAGGACGCTTTCCGGATGAAACTGCACGCCCTCCATCGGCAAGGAGCGGTGACGTAAGGCCATAATCGTGCCTTCGCCTGCGACGCGCGCAGACACTTCGAGCTCCGCCGGAACGCTGTCCTCTTCCACAATCAGCGAATGGTAGCGCGTGCAGGTCAGCGGCTGCGGCAAGCCCTGAAAAAGAGTCTGGCCATCGTGGTCGACGAGGCTCGTCTTGCCATGCATCAGTTGCGGAGCCCGCACGACCTTACCGCCAAACGCAGCGCCGATTGCCTGATGCCCGAGGCAAACGCCCAAGACGGGAATCTGTTCTTCCGCTGGACGTGCCGCAAGATACCTGATGAGCGGAATCAAAATGCCGGCTTCTTGCGGCGTACAGGGTCCTGGCGAGAGCAGGATGCGCTCGGGCCGAAATGCCACCACGTCCCCAGGGGTGACCTCGTCGTTGCGCCGAACCACGACCTCCGCCCCTAACTCCCCCAGGTATTGCACGAGGTTGTAGGTGAAGCTGTCGTAGTTGTCCAGAACGAAGACCATGTTTTCATTCTACGGCTACAGGCTGCGTGCCTTTGGGAAGCACACGGCATCAGGCAAGTGCGGCTGGTATTGCCTAGGTCAGCCGCGGCCAACCGTTGGCAGCTCCAGCCCGAGAACGTAGGCGTTGCAGATTTTGCAGATATGCGGGGTGCACATCTCGCCGGTGCTGGTGCGGGCCATGCCTTTCACCTGTTCGTCACTGGCGCGTCGCAGGGGCGTCCAGCGGTGATGGCAGACCAGCAGCGGTGCTAGCCGGTCGTGGAGGCGGCGAACCGCTATGCCGATCCCATCCTGGTCGATGTGCTCGATCAGGTGAGAAAAAAACAAGGGGGAAAGGTCGGCGATCACGGCGCGCCGGCTCACGTCAAAGAGGATGCCCTGAAACTCGACCTTATCCACAAATCCAAACGCCTGCTTTGAAGTCAGTCGCAGATGCCCCAGAGCCCGCTCCAAGTGCTGAATCTGCTCTTCCAAATCGCCACCCATAGCCTCTTCACCTTAGAGCAAAACAACGCTTTTGCAAGAACCATTTGCCTACAACTTGCGTTCCACAAAGGCCCATTCCTGACCCAACTCGCGACACCTCAGCCCAACTCCCTGCGTCCCCTGACGCAGCCCAGTTCACGTTTGAGCGTCTGGCTGTGTTGTCAAAGGTCTAAGAGCCGCGTGCACGCTCGATGGCGCGCACCACCGCACGCGCCTTGTTCTCGCACTCTTCAAGCTCCTTTTGCGGCACCGAGTCCGCAACAACGCCGGCGCCCGCCTGGATATAGCCTTTCTCGCCGTCGAGAAACAGCGTACGGATGGCGATGCAGGAGTCGAAGTTGCCGCTGAAGTCCGCGTACACGATCGCCCCACCGTAGACGCCGCGCCGCACCGGCTCCAGCTCCTCGATGATTTCCATGGCTTGGATCTTCGGCGCACCCGAAAGCGTGCCGGCCGGAAAACACGCGCGGAACGCATCCAGCGGCGCGAGGCCGGCGCGCAGCCTGCCTTCGAGCGCACTGACCAGGTGCATCACGTGCGAGTAGCGCTCGATGAACATTAGGTCCTTCACCTGCACACTGCCAAACTCACTCACACGGCCCACGTCATTGCGGCCCAGGTCGACCAGCATGACGTGCTCGGCGACCTCCTTGGCGTCGGCGCGGAGGCTCTGCTCGTGGGCCAGGTCGGCTGCCTCGTCAGCTCCGCGGGGCCTTGTTCCGGCGATGGGACGATACTCCACCCGGCCATCCTTCACGCGCACCAGCAGTTCCGGCGAGGACCCAACGATGTGGCAGGGCCGCTCTGTTTGCCCAGGCAGGTCGAAGCGCAGGAAGTACATGTACGGCGACGGATTGACAACCCGCAACGACCGGTAGATCTCAAATGCGTCCACCTCCGGAACGCAATCAAAGCGCTGCGACAAGACACACTGAAACACATCGCCGGCCGCGATGTACTCCTTGGCCTGCTCCACAGCGTTGACGAAATCGCGTTGGGTGCTGCGCGGCGTGATCTCTAAGCGAGCGGC
>CAXTRU010000056.1:0-5897 GCA_964246665.1 uncultured Acidobacteriaceae bacterium | reverse complement strand
GGTCTTCGCGGGTTTGGGCAGGGCTGCCTCAAGCTGCGCTTCCAACTCGTCCAACCTCGCTTCGGCATCGTCGAACGCGGCTGCCGCGCTCGTTGCCGTGAGCGGGACCCGCGCGCCGGCAGTTACCGTCAGGTGAATGGCCTGCTTCACGTGGTCAAACGCGAGCACCTGGTCGAAGAACATCAGGTGCGCATCGGGCACGTGCAGTTCGTCCACGGCCAACTCCGGCAGCCGCTCAATCCGCCGCACCACGTCATAGGCAAAAAATCCGACAGTCCCCGCGGTGAAGGGCGGCAAGCCCGGCAGCTTGGCCGGGCGATGCGCTGTGAGTGTCTGCTTCAGCTCTGCAAAGATATCGCCGTGGTACGTTTTCGCCCCTGCGCCGTTTGGTCTGCCCTCACGCAAGGTGATCTCGCCGTTGCACGCGGTCAAGGTGCGATAGGGTCGAACGCCGATAAAGGTATAGCGCCCAATCTTTTCGCCGCCCTCAACAGATTCCAGCAGGAATGCCTCAGGCTCATGCGCGGCCACTCGCAGAAATGCGCTGACGGGCGTTTCCAAATCTGCCGGCACGACCCTGGTGACCGGGATCAGCGTGAACTCGTCAGACAGGTGCAAAAACTGAGTTAAATCCGGGGACGTTCCGCTCGCAGGCATACCCCCCATAGTATCCAATCGGATACGACCTTCGTGCCTTGCCAAAGCTGCGGGAAGGAGCCTACTATCGCCCCGTTTGGCCAGGGTTTACCCCGGCAGTACGAAAGAATTACGCCTCCTCACCACTCGGCGCGCGTCACATAGAAGTGGGGCTTTTGCAAGCCAAGGAGAAACGTCCACATGGCCCTTGAGAATCTGGTACCGACGCCTGAGGCGCTCGCCGCCCGCCCGGTACCCGCAGGAAAGAAGGACAGCAGTATGGCAGTATCCAGCCGTAGCACCGTCTCGCTGGCTCAGGAGACAAACCCCTGGGAAGCGCAGGCCGCCCGCTTCGACACAGCAGCTTCCAAACTTAACCTCGATGCCGGCCTTTGGAAGGTCCTGCGCTATCCACAGCGCGAAATCATCGTGCACATCCCCGTGCTGATGGACAACGGGCAAGTCGAAGTCTTCACCGGCTATCGTGTGCAGCACTCGGTGGCACGCGGGCCCGCGAAGGGCGGCATTCGCTACGCGCCAGACGTGTCGCTCGACGAGGTGCGCGCGCTTGCCTCGTGGATGACGTGGAAGTGTGCCGTCGTCAATATCCCCTTCGGCGGCGCCAAGGGCGGCGTCATCTGCGATCCGCGCCACATGAGCCAGGGCGAACTGGAGCGCATGACGCGTCGCTACACCGCCGAGCTGATTGAATTTATTGGCCCCGAAAAAGATGTCCCCGCGCCGGACATGAACACCAACGAGCAGACCATGGCGTGGATCATGGACACCTACTCCATGCACATGCGCCAAACCGTCACCTCCGTCGTGACGGGAAAGCCCGTCAACATGGGCGGATCGCGTGGCCGGCGTGAGGCTACCGGCCGTGGCGTTTCCGTGGTGTGCGACGAAGCCTTGAAGCACCTGAACATGCGCCCGGAAGACACGACCGTCATCGTGCAGGGTTTCGGCAACGTCGGATCGAACGCAGCAAAGTGCCTGTGGAACAAGGGCTACAAGATCGTCGGCATCGTTGAGTACGACGGCGGTCTGTACAACGCCAACGGGCTCGATATTTCCGAGCTGCTGGAGTACAAGACGCGCCACAACACGATCCACGGCTTCACCGAAGGCGAGGCCGCCGATAAGGACGATCTGCTCACGCGGCAGTGCGGCATCCTCATTCCGGCCGCGACCGAGAACGTGCTGACGAGCCAGAATGCGGATCGCGTGAAGGCCCGCATCGTGTGCGAAGGCGCGAACGGCCCCACAACGACGGTGGCCGATGAGATCCTTGCCGCCAACGGCGTGTTTGTTATCCCGGACATCCTGGCCAACGCCGGCGGCGTGACCACCAGCTACTTTGAGTGGGTGCAGGATCGCATGGGCTACTTCTGGACCGAACAGGAAGTGAACCAGCGGCTTGATCGGATCATGAGCGACAGCTTTACGGATGTGCTGCAGTACGCGATTGCACACAACGTGGACAACCGCATTGCGGCGTATATGCTCGCGATTGATCGTGTGGCCTACACCACAAAGCAACGCGGTATGTACGCGTAAGACTCCGTGTCAAAACACAAGCCCTGCCCGGTACAGACGACGAACTGGGCAGGGCGTTGTGCTTAGGGGATCAGCTTCTCGCGCCGCAACTTTGTGAACAGGTCGAAGAAGCTTTCATCGGTCGCCTGGTACTCGCGAAAGCCGAGGCGCCGGCTCTTGCTCATATCCGTAACGACCTCCACGGGTCGCCCGAGATCAGCGTCCGTGTGCCAGGCCGAGGTCAGCACGTTCAGATCGGCTTCACGCAGGCCGTACCTGCCCGCGACGTCGCGCCAAAGGGCGGCGGCTTGGATGGCCTCGAACCGCGATTCCAACGGTGTGTGCGTCGGCGGAAACGGTGCGGCCTCAATCCCGAACCACTCCGCGATGCGTGACCACATCCACTTCCAGCGAAACACATCGCCGTTCACCACGTTGAACGCCTGATCGCGCGCAGCCGGCGTCTTCGATGCCCACTCAAGATGCGCCGCGAGCAGGCAGGCGTCGGTCATGTCGGTCAGGCTGTCCCATTGCGCCTCCGATCCTGGAAAGATGAAGGGCAGCCCTGCTTCGCGGCAGACCGTCGCATAGACAGCCAACGTCACGCCCATGTTCATGGCGTTGCCCACGGCGAAGCCTATGATCGTGTGCGGCCGGTGAACACTCCACGTGAAGTTATCGCGGTCCGCAGCCGCAAAAAGTTCGTCTTCCTGCGCGTAATAGAAGTTCTCGATCGGCAGGCGGTCCTGCTCTTCGCGAAACGGTGTTTGCGGCAAGCTGCCTTGGCCATAGGACTCAAACGGGCCAAGATAATGCTTTAACCCGGTCACCAAGGCCACGTGCTGTACCGATCCGCCGTCTCGCAACGCAAGCAGGAGGTTGCGCACCATCCCTGCGTTTACGCGGATGTTTTCGGCCTCGGTCTTCTGCCGCAACCACGAGGTAAAGAACACATGGGTGGGGCGCACCTCCCGCAACCGTTCTTTCAGCGAGGCTGCGTCCGTCAGGTCTGCGGCGATCGGCGTGACACCGGCGATGCCGTCAGGCCGGCGCGCAAGGCCCAGCACCTCCCAATTGCCACCCGTTGCCAAATGCTCGGCGAGGTTGCGTCCGACAATGCCTGTGACCCCGGCAATCAGGGCAGTTTGCCTTTCCATCCTTGCACGGATGCGACAAACACGCTGCCTGCTGCCACAAGTATCCATGCGCAAAGCTGGACGGGGCTCCCCTGCCGCGCCGTTCGGTCCCAAGCACCCTCGTGTGACAAAATGAGGGTGTTTCCGCTCCGCGAGCTGAGCTCCTGGTGAATCTCCCGAACTCCATCACGCTGACCCGTATCGCGGCCGTTCCGGTGCTGATCTGGGCGCTCTCGGCGCACTCGCCGTTTCACGGTGCCCACGGCGATCAGGAGATCTTTGCGTCGACCATCTTCATCCTAGCTTCCATCACGGATGGCCTGGACGGCTACCTCGCGCGGCGACGCGGCCAGATCACCACGTTGGGCATGTTGCTGGATCCGCTCGCGGACAAGCTGATGGTCTCGGCCGCCTTTATTGTGCTGGTGGCCTACAACCCGCATGTGGTGCCGCCGTGGATCGCCGTGCTGGTCATCGGCCGCGAGTTCCTTGTCTCCGGGCTACGCTCCATCGCCGCGTCCGAAGGCTTTACCATCGAAGCCTCTGACATAGGCAAGCTGAAGACCGTCATCCAGATCGTCTCCGTCGTGGCGGCGATCCTCAATCACCGCTGGTATGAGTGGGATTTTGGGCCGGTGATCATCGGCGTTCATCTCATCGCGATGACGGCGATTTACTGGATGACGATTGTCTCCATCATCTCCGCGGTGGACTACTTCGTCGGTTTCTGGAGGAAGGTGGACCACGCCAGCGACACGCGCCGCCGCCGGCGATCGTCGGTGCTAAGCCGACGCAAGCGGCCCGCGGAGAGCCAGGCCTAAGCCGCACAGCGCACTCTCTGTGACCTTGCTCTTCTGGCCAGTTGCTCACTTCTTCAGCGCTTAGTGATCGCCTTCGCAACCGTATCTGCGAGCGAAGTCACCGTGGCTTCCGGGGCCTCCGCATGGGGCGGCCAGCCAAGCTCGCGCATCGTCGCGGAGGTGATCGGTCCGATGGAGATGCGCAGGACCTCGTCCGGTAGCTGCAGGCCTGCCGCCTCGCACAGCGCAAGCAGGTTGCGCGCTGTTGAAGAGCTTGTAAATGTGATGGCCGCGAGCCCATTCGCAGGATCACTGAACAGCTCGCGGAGCAAAGCCACAGATCCTTCCGCAACGACCGTACGATAGGCCGGTGCCAGCAGCACCTCTGCGCCGGCAGCGCGCAAGGTGTCCGGAAGATGGTCTCGGCCTTCTTCCGCGCGAACCACGAGGAAGCTGGATTTGCCGCCGTCTGGCTTGCGCACGAAGGGCAACAACGCGTCTGCAAGCGATTCCGCTATCGCCTGTGGAGGGACCAGGTGTACGGGGAGCCCTGCGGCTTGCACCACGCGTGCAGTGGAAGCTCCGATGGCTGCAATCCGCAAGCTTGCGGGCAACACACGACCGTTACGCCGTCCAGCAAACACCGGCACAGCATTCGCACTGGTGAACACGACCCAATCGAAATGCTCCAACTCACGCAGTGCATTGTCCAGTGCTGCAAAGCTGAAGGGCTCCACGATCTCGATGGCTGGGATCAGCACAGGCAGGAGGCCCTGGGCACGCAAACGCTCCGCCAACTCGGAGCCCTGATGCGGGGCGCGCGTGACCAGGACTCGGGCAGGGGCCATGGCGTAAGTGTCGCAGGTGCGGCCCTACGACTCCGGGCGAGTCCAGCAGTTCGCACTTTGTAACGTTTCGATGCGTATACTTTCATCTACCGCGAGATTGATCGATTCACTTGCCATCCCTGTTCTGTCCTCAGGAGTTCCATGCGCCGCCGTTTGCTGTTGCCCCGAGGTATTGCCTTGGCGTTCATTGCCTCGCCCGCCTTTGCCCAAGTCGCGAGTGAGATCAAGGGCCGTGTCGCTGATTCATCAGGTGCTGCCATCACCGGCGCACAGGTGCTCGCCACGGAGATGCGCACCGGCGAGCACTACAGCTTTTCCGCAGGCCCGGACGGCTACTTCGACTTCGCCAACCTGGTTCCCGGCCGATACAGGCTGCAGGTGACGGCCAGCGGTTTTCGCCCGCTTGTGCGCGAAGGCGTGACGCTTGCTGTAGGCCAGACGTTGGGTGTCGACCTTGCCCTGGAGGCAGGCAGCGCAGGTGAAACCGTCACCGTAAATGCTGACCTTCCGCTGCTGCAAACGCAGACCAGCGATGTGCAGTTCACGGTGCCGCAGCGCCACATCGAAGCCATTCCGCTGAACTCGCGCAACTTCATTCAACTGACCACGCTGGCTCCCGGTGTAGATCTCCCTCCACGCCCAATCATTAAAAAAAACAATGGCGGCCGTCCCCGCACGAATGAGTACCTGTACGACGGCATCTCCGCCCTGCAGCCGGAGCCGGGGCAGGTAGCGTTCTTTCCGATCCTCGACTCCATCCAGGAGTTCACGGTCGAGAGCGACAACGTATCTGCGGAGTTCGGCAGGTTCAACGGCGGCGTGGTCAATCTTTCAACACGTTCGGGAACCAACACCATCCATGGCTCGCTGTTTGAGTATCTCCGCAACGAGGACTTCAACGCTCGAAACTACTTCGCGCCTACGGGCCGCAAGCCTGA